>JANQEY010000251.1 GCA_028278125.1 bacterium
CTACGAGATATGTACTACGGTATTTGTTATTGAGGAAATAAAGAATTCGGAGCAGAGAGCAGCAATTGATGTGTTTATCAGAGCAAAGAAGGTTGCGGTTATTGGATTCACCTCTGATGAGATCAGAGAGATACTCAGTTTTAGTACAAGCAAGCATTTCAAAGGTATTACTGATAAATCAGTCCTATGGAAATCTCATCAGTTAAAATGTCCACTTTTAACTGGTGATAAAAAATTGAGAAAGGAAGCTGAGGCACAAGGTATAGAAGTGCATGGATCGATATGGGTAATAAAAAGACTGGTCACTGACGGTTTGATCAATAAGGTAATTGGGATGCACTTACTCGAATCACTTAAACAGGTCAATTCCAGTTTGCCTTATGAAGAGATAGATAAGTTAATACGCTTGTACAAAAAAGAAACCGGATTCTAATTGGGGTCTGCTGAAAAAGTCATTTAACAAAACATCATTTCCCGGCACTGTTCGCCGAAGATTATCCTTTGCTCGACAAAAAACGCTTCCAGGCGGGATGTAATAGAGGTTTTCCAGCCAGCCATGACATTATGCAAGCTAATAATAGAGTCAAAAAAGTGATTAGCCTCATAGTGGATGAGGTTCATCACGAAGAAGATGCATGCCACCCAACTTTCAGACGTATCTCTGAGCCTGGCCCGGATCTGGTTCAGGTTGTAGCCATTCTTTCCCTGTCCAAACTTGCCTTCGATGTGGTTTCTTTCGGCAGCCTCTTTCCTGGTCTTCCTTTTTTGATAGTAGCTCTGCTTCTCCTTGGCCGGTTTCCGGCCCAGTGGCGGTGCCGTAATCCTGATGCCCCTTTGTTTCAACCATCTTCGGTTTTCTTGCGTAGCATAGATCTTATCCAATTGAACCAGTTCAGGGTAGTGGCCGTGTAATTCTTTGTATGACTCCACCTGTTTTTTTAAATCGCCTGCTTCATGATAAGCATCCCAGCTGAAGGTATTGATCCGGGCAAAACCTTCATCCAGGCTCACACCTAGCTTTGGCCCAAATTCGATCTGGGACTTAATCTTACCCCGGGGTATAGGACGCACATGAGGCTGGTAGATACTGACAATGCGATCCGGACAGCTGTGTTGATCTGTATCATACATATACTTCTGCTGCTGGTAGGCTGTGCGGATTATCCAGAACAGACGCTGATGGGCATGGATCAGAGGGAACCCCTCACCTCGCTTCTCAAACTCATCCAGCAAGCGATCAATGTGCTTGATATTCCGGGTTACACACTCCAAAAGCTTGCGGGTCATCTTCCTGTGCGTGGCTTTTGATTTCCTCTTTTTCTTCGAGTAGTCCAGGTAGGCCTGGTCAAGAATACGCCTGTAGGTTCTGGGCTTAACCTCCTGTTTGCCTCCCAAATCATAAAGCGTATCAATGAGCATCTCACATTTCTTACGGCTCTCATTCAGGATCCCATTGTCTGTCGGGTAAGTGATATATTGATCCGCTACCGTGGCATCGACTTGCAGTTTTCCCTTATTCTTGGGCTCATCACCATCATCCTTCTTGTTCTTCTTGTTATGACGTTTGTCCTTTTCCCCGGTCACCGAGCGGATCAGGTCCGCATTCAAAGAATCAAATACCTTGCGACCAACACGCTTGCGGATCTGAACAAACAGCGATGGATCAAATACAGGCTCGGTGGTAAACTCTTTCAGCCCAACGAAGTACTGCATATAAACGTTTTCCTGGATTGCCAGGATTACTCCCCTGTCATCCAACTTCTCCAGGTGCTTGATAATCAAAGCCCCTAAAACTATCCGTGGAGATACACCCGGACGACCATGGCCGGTATTCATCATGGCAATGTAGGCAGATGCAAACTCATCCCATGGAACAACCTTGCTCAACTTAACCCATCGGTTTTCCGCAGAAAGTTTTGCCTGGAAGGGAGTCTTAAATTCTTCTATAGTCAACTGCTTCGCTGATGTATATCGTACCATAATGCAACCTTTTTGAAGGCAATCTATGGTTTTAGCTGCATTTCGGACCTCTTTGAACACTCAAGATATCAACTTATTATATTGATTATCAACAATATGTGTAGATATTCCTGCTTTTTCAGCAGACCCTATGTAATGGTAAGGTCATTTACCAGATCGAGACCAGCAATCACCTCTACCAGCTGGAGGTGGATTCCACCCAGCGGGAGTGGGAATGCACCTACCTGCTACCCTCTTTTAAATCGATCACCCTGATGCGATGGATCAGGAAGGGTCTGGAGAATAATGATGGAACCTTTATTAAGCTCAGATAAGATGGAAGAGGACGATGATGATCAGACTGGGGTTTACAGGTCAAAACCCAGGCTCATGAGTGTTGTGCGCTCATGGATGTGGATGGCCTGGAATCCCAGTTCTTTCGATGCTTTAATATTGTAAATAGTATCGTCCAGAAACAGCGTCTCTTCAGGTAAGATCTCCGCATCCTCAATCACATATTCCCAGGCTTCCCGGTCTGGTTTATGCAAACCGATTTCATGGGAATAGTAAATCTTGTCAAAGACTTCATGCATGGATTCGCCTGCCACATCGAGATACATCTTCTCAAAGACCCTGGTATGCAGATCGGAGGTATTGCTGAGCATATACAGCTTGTAACGTTTTGACAGGACCTTAATCAAACGGGTCCTTTCCTCAGGAATTCCCACCAGCATAGCGTTCCACGCTTCATCAAACACCTCATCACTCATTTCAACACCAGTCGCTTTCCTTATTTCATTCCGGAATGATTCCGTGTCCAACTGGCCAGTCTGATACTTAAAGAAGATATCCGTTTGCATGGACTCGGGATATTGCAGCAGCTCTGGAGGGAAACCAAATTCG
>JANQEY010000277.1 GCA_028278125.1 bacterium
CCAGACTATATATGCTCGCCACAACGGTGCGGTAGCCGCACCGACTGCCGGTCTTCATTTTACCCCGGAACTCCTGGATAATTTATCGAGAAAAGGAATCGGCAGAGTAGAAATTACTCTTCACGTTGGTATCGGAACATTTCGTCCGGTTACTGTTGAAAATCTTGTCGAACATAAAATGGACAGCGAACGGTATATTGTAGAAAAGGATCAAACAGATATTCTGAATGGCGTACGATCAGACGGGAAACGTGTAGTGGCAGTGGGTACAACCGTTGTCAGGACACTTGAGTCAGTTGCTGAAAGTTCAGGGAGAATAATTCCGGGTGAAGGAAAAGCTGATCTTTTCATTCGTCCGCCATATAAGTATAAAGCTATCGACGCCCTGGTTACTAATTTCCATCTTCCGGGATCAACCCTGATGATGCTGGTAAGTGCTTTTGCCGGGTATGAAAATATCAGGAATGCCTACGATATTGCCGTCAGGGAAGATTACAGGTTTTTCAGTTACGGTGACGCAATGCTGATTATCTAACTTCTATGGAATTTACTGAAGTAATATTCATAAATAACTTATTTCCATTGAATGTCAACAGGTTCACACTTTGTGAAACCGCTTGTGGTATCCACCGGTTGAACAGCCTGCTTCTGGTGCGGTGCTATAGTTATCACCCTCCTGCAGGAATTTCTTGAAAGCTCGAATCCACTGATAAAACCAACCAGGAGAATAGCAGCAACTTTCAGCAGGGTATAAAGAACCGGTTTGCGTTTGTCAGGTAAGGGTATAAATCCTGGATTTATTGCGGGCTCTATTTCTTTCAATTCAATTAAACCAGTCTCGATTTCTTCCAATAATTCCCTGCATTTATCGCAATAACGGACATGGTTGTCCGTTTTAATTTTCTCATCTTCATTCAGCAGTCCCAGGAGATGTTTGATAGCAGTATCTTCACTTAAATGATCCATACTACAGTCCTTTTCTTTTCAGCTCTTCCCTGCATTTTTTCACAGCGTTAAACAGCCTTGATTTTACAGTTCCGACAGGTATTCCAAGTGACTCTGCGATTTCATTGTAGCTTTTTTCAGCGTAAAAGCGCAGGATTACTATGTCCCTGTATATATCATCAAGGTTTATTATGATTTTCGAGATCAATTTATCCCGTTCGTTGTCCAGTGTCTGTTCCAGTGGTGTCAGGGTGTTTTCAGAGATAAAATCCCGGTTAAGTTTCTCTTTTAATCCGTGACGCTTCTTTTCCTTTAACGATTTATGATATGCGACAGTAAAGATGTAGGATGCGAAACTACCAGCTTCATGTTTTGGTTTAGTTGACAGCAGGTAGAGGAATGTATCCTGAAGAACGTCCTCAGCTGTTTCGACATACCCGGTAATAAATAACGCCATTTTCATCAACCGCCGGGCGTACTGATCCTGGATGGATTTCCAAGCGGATTCGTCTCCATTCCTGGCTTTTTTCATTAATTGCCAGTCAGGATTCATTAATTATAACCCTGTTGCTCACACCATTCCCTGATAGTTTTCACATCATTGAACTGGCACCATAAACTGTTATATTCATCAAATTTATCATCCGGAATGATGTTGATACAATGTTCGAGATACCATTTAAACAGGCGATCACTGTATTCAGGGGCATACTTTTCTATCAGGTCAAAAGAATGCAGTAATCCTGACACATAATTCAGCGTTAATCCCCTTCCATGGTCTGCCGCCGTAGTCCTTCCCTGCTGGATTTTCCAGGTATCTATTCCCGTTGTTCGGAAATCTTCCAGCCAGTGTTTCACAATTCTCCTGGTTTCATTTTTTACTGACGTTCCTGATGTAACTCTTGTTACAAGGCCTGCCGGGATTCCATTCTCGGAAATTCTTTTAATTATATCGGTATTGTAGAGAGTCAGCGCGAAATAAACGGGCCGGTTCTGTTCTTCAGCGGCATCAACAAGCAGGGCGATCAGGCTGTCACCTTTTTCATATATTTTCATTTTCTTTAGATTTTCAAGCTCATCGGTGGTTATGAAACGCGGGACACCTTCCCGGATTACATGCTGAGGATACCAGTCAGTATTCAGAAGTGACCTGTTGACAATCCTGATATCCGGCCTGTGGTCAAGGATCCTGGTCAGGATCCAACCTGGAAAAGTATCATTATCTCCATTGGTGATCAGGATACCATTCTGTTCCATGCAGAGAAGCATATTATAGGAGTAATCCATCACTTCCTCTGCAACTGCACCA
>JANQEY010000091.1 GCA_028278125.1 bacterium
AAACCTGGTTGAGCCACTGACCGAACAGGGAAAAACATTGGCATTTGTTTCCCTTCACGAAGAGATAGTAGGCATAATTGGGATAGCTGACCTGGTTAAACCTGAGGCAAAGAATGTTGTCCGGGAATTACAGAAATTAAATATCTCGTCTGCACTAATTACCGGTGACAATGAAAAATCGGCTCGATCAATCGCTCAATCTGCAGAAATTGAATCTGTTTACGCGAACCTTCTCCCGGAAGAGAAGGAAAATATCATCTCATCAGAAAGAGAAAGAAACAGGTACCGTGTCGGGATGGCAGGTGATGGCATCAATGACGCACCTGCCCTGGCCAGGGCTGATGTTGGTTTCGCCATAGATTCAGGCTCGGATGTGGCTATTGAAACCGCGGAAATTACTATGCTGAAAGGCGATCTCCGTGCAATAGTTCGTGCTGTAAAATTGAGCAAAGGTACGATGAAAATAATATACCAGAACCTGGTCTGGGCGTTTTTCTACAACGTTTTACTGATTCCCGTTGCGGCGGGTGTATTCTATCCCGTTTCATGGATGCCTGCGGGAATAAAAATGCTCCATCCCGCTTTGGCGGCTGGAGCAATGGCTTTATCGAGTATAACAGTGGTTTTAAACAGCTTGAGAATCAACAGGATCAGGCTCTAATATTTTAATTTGATTGTTTCTTCCTCTTCTCAATTTCCGTTTTTAATTCCGGATCGGATTCAACCTCTTTCATCAGTCTTTTCTGGTCATCGATCAAAGCCTGAACCTTCAGAGCATCAAGAGGAGAACCTCGACCTGCTTTTTTCATCAGCTTGATTAACTGTTTATTAACTTTATCCAGTTCTTTTAGAATAGCTTTTTTATCCATGAATGCTGCTTTTAAGTTTATTGTTTTAAGGCTATCCTGATCAGGTCTTCTACAGCCGCATCTTCACCCGCTGCTTTTGCAGCCCTGGCGACGAGTTTTTCCGCCTGTGCCTGGTTGTATCCAAGTGCCACCAATCCCTGGACAGCCTCATAAACGGCTCCGGCAGGTCCACGGTAGCCTTGCAGTTTTACCTCATCCGCCTTGTCTGTTTCATCTCCAAATACATTTCTCAGTTCGATAATCATTCTTTCAGCAAGTTTTCTACCGATCCCGGGGGCCGCTGTCAGCCGTTTCCAGTCACCGATCCTGACAGATTCCTTAAGTGTTTTTACATTCAATGATGAAAGAATTGCCTGGGCGACCTTGGGACCAACACCACTCACTGAAATTAATTTCTGGAATACTTCCCGTTCGGTTTTTTCAGAAAAACCGTACAATTGAAGTATATCCTCCCGGACATGCAGGTATGTATAGAATGAAAACCGGTCGCTTCTGCCAACTGCCTCGAAGGTATTCAGGCTGATTGACAGGGAAAACCCGATTCCACCCGTTTCCACAACAACGTGGGTTGGTTCCAGTTCAACTATCTTCCCTTCTATTCTATCGATCATTTTTTCCTCAAAGCTTGCAGTTTGTGCCTGTTCACGTGGCATAACGCCACAGCCAGCGCGTCACTGGCATCCAGCGGGATTGTTTCCTTATGAATCCCGAGAAGCTGTTTCACCATAAACTGAACCTGTTCCTTGGAAGCTGATCCCCGTCCGACGATCGAACTTTTAATGCTGCGTGGTGGGTAGGATGCTACCTCAATCCCGGCCTGAACTGCTGCCAGCAACAATACACCTCGAGCCTGACCGAGAATCATAGCGCTGGCAACATTTTTACCAACAAAAGGATCTTCTACAGCAACAATGTCAGGTTTATATTCTTCAATCAGCTTCTTGGCTTCAGTATGAATTTGATATATCCGTTCCTCTACCGGTTTCCCCCTTTTTGGACGGATAGTGCCAAATTGAAGGCAGGAAGTCCTGCGGCTGTGTTCGATAACTCCCCAACCCGTAACCTGTGTTCCAGGATCGAATCCAAGAATCACACGGACATTCTTTCGTTTCTGAATATCTTCAACGTTCGATGAGCTGACTTTTTTGTTCGGCATGGAGGAATATAAGTAACATTTGTCTGTTTATTAAACGTTCTTTCAAATTGCAACAAGTAATGTTAGTCTCGAGATAATTGTATTCAAGTAAGGCTTGGTATTGGAAAAACTATCGTTTAACTTACACGAATATTTTTTATCAATATTTTAGTATGATATCAGAACTTAAATGAGGAAATAGATCTTGAAACCGATTTTAACACCAGCACAGATGCGTGAACTCGACAAGCGAACAATAGAAGAGCTTGGATTACCCGGGATAGTATTGATGGAATTGGCGGCACGTGGGGTAGTCCATGAAATTGACAACCTGTTCAGAGGTCGTTTCCAGGGATCGGAAATCCTGGTCTTCTGTGGTCCTGGAAATAATGGTGGAGATGGATTTGCCATCGCTCGCAGGTTGTTAAACCTTGGTGCCCAGGTCAGGGTATACCTGTTCGCGGACAGGGATAAAATCAAGGGTGACGCTCTTATTAATAAACAGGTCTACCAGAAGCTTGGTGGGGAAATAATAGATATTATCGAATCCCAGCAGCTTGATTCACTCCCACAGGCTCACCTGATAGTTGACGCACTCCTTGGAACCGGTTTGAAGGGTGGTGCGACAGGACTGATGGCGGCTGCAATAGAGGCAATTAACAATCATCCGGCAGGAGTGATCGCCGTTGATATACCATCAGGCGTAAACGGTGCAAATGGACAGGCAGAGGGGCCCGCAGTTCGTGCAGATATTACTGCAACCTTTGGAGGGATAAAAGTTGGACATTTAATTCCACCGGGGCTCGAACAATGCGGCCAGATTGTAACCGTCGACATCCAGATCCCACCGGAATACATCGATGAGGGTGATGTAGAATTTCTGCTGATAGAACCTTATGACGTCCAGGTAATGCTCCCGGACCGGCAGCGTTCAGCCCATAAAGGTGACGCGGGTAAAGTGCTTGTGGTAGCTGGAAGTGTTGGTATGACAGGAGCTGCGGAACTAGCTGCTCGGTCATGTCTCAGGGCAGGTGCCGGCCTGGTAAAAGTAGCTACGGCGAAAAGTGCCCAGGCGATCCTGGCAGGCAGAAACGCTGAAGTTATGACTATCCCGGTGGCTGACACTGAAAACGGTACCATTGCACCAGATGCTGAGACAACCATCAGGGAAGCTCTCCAGTGGGCAGATGTTGAGGTAATAGGTCCTGGACTCTCCCTGAACCAGAATACAATCGATTGGTTTACTGAACATGCCAAAGATCTGTCTTTACCAACCGCAATTGATGCAGACGGTTTAAATGCGCTGGCAAAAAATCCTGACCTGATTGAAGGTTTAGGCGAGAATGTCATTTTAACGCCACACGTTGGTGAGTTTGCCCGTCTTACGGGACTTTCCACCGAAGAGATAGAATCAGACAGAGTCGGCACAGTCAGGCGTTTTGCAGTGGAGTGGGGAGTGACTTTGCTTTTGAAGGGTGTTCCTTCGCTTCTTGGGACTGCTGATGGAGAGGTTTACGGAATGCTTGCAGGTAATCCTGGGATGGCATCAGCCGGTATGGGTGATGTTCTTACCGGGGTAATTGCAGGATTCCTCGCCCAGGGACTTACTCCCGAGAACGCTACTATCTCCGGTGTTATTGTCCATGGTCTTGCCGGTGATCTTGCTGCACATGAAATGGGAACGACCGGTATTGTCGCCGGGGATGTAGTAGAACGGCTTCCCTATGCACAGGATATTATCAGCGGTCGTGCACACTTCCCGCATCAACACGGTGGTTGCTGTGGTGGACATGGTCATGGTCATGAAGGTGGAAAAGAATGTAACTGTGATGGTGACTGTGATTGTGATGGTAACTGCGAAGGGAATTGCGGTTGCGGAAATTAACAGATAATTAAGTGAAATATACAAACAATAAAAGGCGGTTAATCCGCCTTTTATTGTTATATGAACTTCTTTAAATATGCAATTATGCTGTCCCGGCAATAATCCCAACAATAATCGGGATCAGGAGTAGCCCGGATTGCGCATTTGCGAATCCGGGATAAAGATACGTCATTGCGAGCGGAACGCGGTGAAGCGAACCAAAACGTCGGCATAGTTCGGTGGTGTCGTTGCGAGCGTAGCGAAGCAATCTCAATCCTAAAATAAATCCCGGATATCAGCTGTACAGCGGACTATCCGGGTTACTCTTTTACGTCACCTTATATAGCTTGTAATTACAGACGTACCTTAATATTCTATGCTGTCCCGGCAATAATCCCAACAATAATCGGGATCAGGAGTAGCCCGGATTGCGCATTTGCGAATCCGGGAGAACAAGGTGTCGCTACGAGCGGAACGTAGTGAAGCAAACCAAAACATCAGCGTAGCTCGGTGGGGTCGTTGCGAGCGCAGCGAAGCAATCTAAATCCTAAAATAAATCCCGGATATCCGTCGGTTAACGGACTATCCGGGCTACTCTTCTATATAACCTTATTTAGCTAGTAATCACAACCCTACATTAATATCCTATGCTGTCCCTGCAATAATCCCCACAATAATCGGGATCAGGATCAGGGCGATACCCATCAAACTCTCACCGGCGATAATTCCGGATGCAACCGGGAAAGTATATAAGGAATCAACTTTTGGCCATTTTTTCGCGACCGCCCATCCGATTAAACCACCGATAAACATTGAAAAACCGTAGTAGAAATGGAATGTAAACGCCAGTCCAAGTCCCATGGGTGATGGAATCCAGATATGATATTTCGAGGGAACTATCCTTGTTAATGCGACCACCAGAATTCCGATTAAACCACCTATCACCAGCGATGCCTGGGCGGTGGGGTGGAGGGCGTGAAGTCCCTGTGACAGCAACTGCGCGACTGAAGACCAGACCATTGCCGCCGGTGCCGGCCATTGGTCAGTTCCAAGGGAAGCGGCGTCAGGTACCAGCAGGTAGAATACCGGGACAGTAACCGCGGTTCCTACAAATATCCCCGAGAATTGCGCCAGGAATTGTTTTCGAGGATTTGCCCCTAGTACATAACCGCTCTTCAGGTCGATCAACAGGTCCGACGCACTGTCGACAACACCGGCGGTAATACACGCCGCCATCAGGTTGACATTCATTGTCTGTTGCGGAGCGTTTATACGCATCGCTTTTGGCGTTATAGCGCCGTACATCAACTGCGTAACCTTACCCATCGCTCCAACAGGTGTGGTATCCGTTTCACCGGCTACACGGCAAGCTACAAGAGCGAGGAAAAATGAAAGAACAACCGCCAGCAGCCCCATCCAGAGCGGCATACTGAAGGCGAAGTAGGCTATTCCCACAACACCAATACCACCGATGATTGCGCCGGAAGCGAACCATGACGGCGGGACTTCGATTTTTTCCATCTCGATCAAATCCTGTGACTTCTTCGCGTTGCTCCTGGGGGAGAATAGTGTACCCAGTCCACCAAGCGCCCGGACAATTGATTTCCACTGGAATGCAAAAGCCAGGAGTCCGCTGGTTACCATACACGAGGCACCACCCCATAATGACCAGGACACCATCGTACGGTAATCGAGTGCGTCGATTACACCCGCGCCATACATCTGTGGCACCAGGATTACCCAGCATAGGATTGAACCGATCATCACACTTGTCGCCACACGAATTCCCATTAACGCGCCACCGGCGACAAGTAACAGGCTTCCTTCCATACCGACTGTATACTGGTACATCGATTGACCAAAAACAGGGTAAGCGTACTTGATGAGTACAAATTCCTTAGTCATCAACCCTACCTGGCGGAGCATCTCAAAACCGTCGCGCAGAAATGCGACTAATCCGGCAATCCCACCGGCGATAAACAAAGATCGTGCGCTTTTTTCTCCCTCTTCAGCGCTGGTAACGGTCCCCTCCATATCTTCCATTTCAGCGAGGGCAGCTTCTTCTTCAGATTTTTCGTCACTCTCTTTCTCGACTTCTTCTTTCGCTTCACCAAACGGACCAGCTAACGCCGGATCATGTTTTGTGTCACCGTGCAGTGATCTCAGTGTCATTGCGGCTGCGATTCCGGACGGGAACCGTAACCTTTCCACGTTGATCATCTGCCGTTTCATCGGAATCGCCAGGGTAACACCGAGAACAGCCAGGAAAAATATCCATGCTGTCAATAATCCATACGGGATATGTTCACCTGTGACTAACAGGTAGGCAGCAATCGCTGAAACAAGGGTACCTCCCGTGGAATAACCCGCTGACGACGCAGTTGACTGCATAGCGTTATTCTCGAGGATAGTCATGTGGGTTTTAACTATCCTGATCTTGTGCAGGGTACTCCAGATGGCGAATGAGAGCACACATGCAGTAATCGCGACACCGAATCCCCAGCCGGTCTTTAAGCCGATATAGAGGTTTGTCAGGGATAAAACAGCCCCAAGGACGCCACCCATAAGGACTGCGCGGAGTGTCAACTGGAGCATATCGCCACGATAATGATTTTTAAACCACTGTAGTTCGAGTTCATCTGGTGTGAGTTGACGGTGTTCTGAAGAAGCCATAACCGTGCCTTTCAAGCAAAGCGTGAATCAAATGGAAGAAGTTGCAATATAAAGCTCAACTCAACTCTTTTCCAGTTTGGAATTTTCAGCAGCTACTAGGGAATCGAGATACAGCTAGCTTCTCTTTATACTCTCAAATAGCGGACAACATTTAATATGTTGAATAAGCAATATGCCGGAAGTTTAACTATCTTTGGTTTTTAACTCTAACCAACGGATTTATGATGAAAGTACAATTACCTCCTTATGTTCATTCATACCCGGCACCGGCTGTTTTAATAGGCTGCGGGACAGTTGAAAAGCCGAACCTTATTACCTGTGCCTGGTTCGGGACAGTCTGCTCAGAACCACCGACGGTCAGTGTCTCAATACGTCCAGAACGGTTCAGTTATCCACTGGTGAAGGAATCAGGTGAATTTACTGTCAATATTCCGAAGGTGGATCAACTGGACGCTGTCAAACACTGCGGGACAGTTTCGGGACGGGATGAGAATAAATTCGAAACACTTGGCTGGAAGCCTGTTCCATGTCCTCCACTGGAAAAAGCGCCGATGGCTGAGGATTGTTTTCTCAACCTGGGCTGCAAAGTGAAAAACGAGCTTAACCTGGGAACTCATACAATCTTCATCGCTGAAGTGGTAAGTATCTATACGGACGAATCGAATGATCGTCCGTCGGGACGTCCAGATCCCCTTCCCGAGGAGCAAGTGGTTTACCTTGACGGACGCTACTGGAAGCTTACCCCGGCTGAATGATTGTTTTTCGTACCAAAGGATAGGATGAGTAGCACGGATAGTCCGTAAGCCGACGGATATCCGGGATTATATTCTTTAAGGACTGAGATTGCTTTGTTGGTGGGTAAAAACACCCACCGAGCTACACTGACGTTTCGGTTCGCTACGCTCGCAACGACAGCTCGTTCTACCGGATTCGCAAATGCGAATCCGCGCTACACCAATTAAACAAACGACACTGGATCCCGGATCGAGTCCGGGATGACAACCTTATCGACTTTGTCAGCGTTCTGAGATGCGAAAGTATTGTCGATTTTCAGCTTGCCCTGAATCGGGGAAAACACTATTTTTTGCGAATGTTAAATTCTAACCTCTTTTGGAATAAATAATGGCTGAACAGAAACGAATATTAAGCGGAATCCAGGCGTCTGGAACCCTGCACCTGGGTAACTATTTCGGGGCGATAAAACAATATATCGAGCTCCAGGATGAAGGCGAAGCTCTTTATTTTATAGCGAATTACCATTCATTGACTACTATCCAGGAGAAGGAACGATTGTCAAAACTCACAATTGACGCTGTTCTTGATCTCCTGTCACTTGGTCTTGATCCGGAAAAGGCTATCCTTTTCCTCCAGACAGATATCCCGGAAGTAACCGAATTGACCTGGATATTGTCATGTGTTACAAATAAGGGACTTCTTGATCGTGCTACATCATACAAGGATAAAGTCCAGCGTGGTCTCACACCTAATGCAGGTCTATATTTTTACCCGGTTTTGATGGCGTCCGATATCCTGATCTACCGTTCGCACCTTGTTCCAGTTGGAAAAGATCAGCAGCAGCACCTGGAAATGACCCGCGATATGGCACGTTATTTTAACGAAGCATTTGACAAGGAAGTTTTCCCGCTTCCTCAGCCGAAGTTTAACAAGTTCCAGAAGGTGAGCGGGACATCCAAGGACGAGGACGGCAGTTTCCTCAAGATGTCAAAGAGTTATAATAATACGATTGATATCTTCGCCGAAGGGAAACCGTTAAAGAAGAGTGTGATGTCCATCCAGACAGACAGTACACCCCTTGAGGATCCGAAAGATCCGGATACTTGTATCGTTTACAGCCTCTATTCACTCTTTGCCACGAAGCAAGAACAAGCTGAGATGGCTGATAAATACCGCGGTGGTAATTTTGGATATGGAGAAGCGAAAAAAGCGCTTCTTGGCAAAATAAACGCGACCTTTGAACCTTTCCGCGAAAAACGTAAACAACTGGCTGCTGATGAAGCATATGTAAAAGACGTACTGAAAGATGGTGCCTCTAAAGCCCGTTCATTGGCACAGGAAACTATGGCTATTGTCCGTGATACAGTTGGTATTATATAAGTAAGCTAAGATTCCATATATGTTCGATTCTGTATTCAATGTAAAAATCCCCGTTTTTGAAGGGCCGATGGATCTGCTGCTGTATGTTGTCCAGCAGCGACGTATCGATTATTCGGAACTGCCCCTGGCAACCATCGCCCGGGATTTTCTTGAATACACCCGTTCAAATGATAAACTCGACCTGGATTCCGCGGGGGAATACCTCTATATCGCCTCGGTACTTATACGGATGAAGGTAAAATCCCTGCTGCCCCGTGAAGAGCCTGAAGAAGAATATGTCGATCCGGAAATTATCGCCGAACGTGAAGAGGAGCTTGAAGAGATATATCGGGAGATTATCGCCGCCGCACGTAAACTCGCTGACGGTGAAACTGTGCAAAGGGATCATTTTCCACGTGGGCTTGCCGCCGATGTGGAGGATTTTGACGAGACCGAAGAGATTCTCAAGGATGTCAGCCTGGTAAACCTTGCTGAAGCGTTTCGTGATGTTACGATCAGGATGGAACAACCGAAGGCACGGCAACTTGTACTTTTCCAGGTAACAGTCGAACAACAGGCAGCATTGATAACCAAGGTACTGCGTGAAAACGGTAAACTTCGCTTCCGTGACCTTGTTGAAACATTTAATGAACGCATAGAAGCTGTAATGGCTTTCCTGGCGTTATTGGATATGATCCGGAAAAATCATATCAAGGTACGTCAGCGGGGATTATTCGGACCAATCTGGATTTACCCGGGTGACAAGTTTAAGCAGGGTTGACATATTTAAGGTAAAACTTGATGGAAAATTCTGAAATACACGCTGAAAATATTCAAGATGTTGATCTGTTAACCAGGAAACTTGGTGTAATCGAAGCCCTGTTATTCGCGGCAGATGAACCCCTCGATGAAGGTGATATAGCATCGGTTTCTCAGGAAATTCTTGAGCCGGAAGTCCAGGAACTGATTGAAAAACTGGAAGAGAAATATCTCCAAGGTAATCATGGGATTCGTGTAGAACGTGTTGCCGGGGGGTGGAGGCTGACAACCCGATCGGAGTATTCGGAAGCCGTCAAAAAACATCTCAGGGGTAAAATTCGGACAAGGTTATCACGTGCTTCCCTGGAAGCTGTCTCAATTATAGCTTACCGTCAACCGATCAGCCGTGCCGAGATAGAAGAGATCCGTGGTGTCGATCCGGCACACCTGCTCCGTAATCTTCTCGACCGTGGTTTAATCCGAGTAACCGGTCGTGCAGAGGCGCCAGGACGTCCCCTGTTATATGGCACTACAGATTCATTCCTGGCATATTTCGGTCTTGATAGTCTCAATTCTCTCCCTCAGCCGGAAGAACTGCTGGACGAGTTCGAAGGTTCTCCCGGTGTGGAAGTAAAGAATGGTCCGTTTATACCTGAAAACAGTGATGAACCGGGGATCATTGCGGAGGAAGAAACGGAAGAGACCAATAGTAAAGAAAACGAGGAACAGGTCTAGCTTCAGATTCACAACATAATTATTTACTCATATTAGCTCTGAGCGACATACAACCATTTAGTTTATCTAAAGTAATTTCATATATTAAAACCCTCACAATATCCGAATAAGTTAGTTTGATTTTGGTTCAAAAGTTGGTTATGATTTATAGATTTTCAATTCATATTGAATATTGATTCCCGGTAATTTTTCCGGATATCATTTTACACTCATTAATAATTTTATTTTTGGATTCATGGGGAACTGAGAGGCAGGACTGAAAATGGATTTACGCGGACAAAAATGCCTGGTTTTAGGGGGATTTGGCCTTGTCGGAATGGCAGTATGCCGAAAACTGGCTGAAGAGGGAGTTAAGGAAGTAGTAGTATCATCTTTAAAACAGAATGAAGCCGACTCAGCTTGCGAGATTTTAGGGGCTGAATATCCAGGTGTCACCTTTGTTCCTGAATGGGGTGACCTATTTGTCCGCCAGGAATTTAAAGATTTTATGCGTGCTGAACTTCTCGCCGATTATAACCGCCGCATGACTTTCATCCACGATATATATGATCCATTTCTGCCAGAGCTTTATAACCGTCTAACCCTTTACCGCCAGATAGTTGACCATCAACCTTATGTAGTAATCGATTGCGTAAATACGGCCACCGGCCTTGCGTACCAGGATGTTTACCAGCAGACGGAAAAAGTACTTAGTGGATTGGAAAAATTCCGTAGTGGTGAAGCAGAAGAAAGTCTTTCAAAACAGGTCGAAGACCTGGTTGCGAGTATCAGTTCACCGCAATTGGTACGTCATATCCAGGCGCTTCACCAGGGATTGGTAGACGGCGGATGCCGAGGATACATCAAGGTAGGCACCACAGGCACTGGCGGAATGGGTTTAAATATTCCCTATACACACAGCGAAGATCGTCCCAGCCGTGTACTGTTAACTAAAAACGCCATGGGTGGTTCTCAAAGTTTGATGCTTTTCCTTATGGCACGTACACCCCTGCAGAAGCCTGATGGGACTATCAGGGATATATTTGTCAAGGAAATAAAGCCCGCCGCAGCAATCGCCTGGAAGGGTGTCGTTGCCGGGGATATCAGGAAGAAGGGTAAAGATTTTCCACGCTACGATATGGAGTGCGCTAACGCGGTTGACCTTGGAAGTTCTATAAAAACAGTTGAGAACGAGGGATCATGGGAAGCAAAGGGCGATAAGCTGAAGAGTGTCTATATAGATACAGGTGAAAACGGGATATTCTCGGAGGGTGAATTTACTGCCATCACCGAAGTTGGACAGATGGAGTTTGTCACACCTGAAGAGATTGCCCAGTATGTGATCTGGGAACTCTCCGGTGGCAATTCCGGTCATGATGTGATTGGCGCCTTGGATGCTTCTGTTATGGAACCGACCTACCGTGCCGGTGTTCTACGCCAGGTCGCCCTGGACAAGCTTAAACAGAAGATGGAGATGAATCCTGAGTTGGATGAATCGGTTGCGTTTGAGCTTCTCGGACCACCACGCCTGACAAAACTGCTTCATGAAGCCAACCTGATCCGTCACGCTTTCGGAACTATGCGTGCCGCAAGCCAGGTAAGTCCTGAAGAAATGGCGGATGCTCTAGAGAAGGTAGTTAATGAGAACATGAAACTCAGGAGTGCCATATTATCTATTGGTGTTCCGATCCTGTTGTCCAGTGGAAAACATTACCTCCGTGGTCCCCAGGTTCTTATTCCTTCTCATTCCGTCCAGCAGGAATTCGAGATAGACGAAGCATCGCTCGATAACTGGTGCGACAGGGGATGGGTCGATCTCCGTCTGTGCAATATGGAACGTTGGCAACGCTGGCTTGGCGAATTGATTTCTCAGAAAGACCACCGTATGACAGCAAAGGTTGGTGACGAAGTAGATACCTCATCTCGTTACGACTTTGATGAGAACTATTTTGATCCGGACAGCGAAATTAATCCCGGTAAAATGGTCGGCTGGATTTTTATCAACGAGGATAAGGGAAAACGTACTAAACGGTAGATAATTCTTTATATCTATTTTTGATTTTTTTGGGGTGGCCCTGTTGGCTTTGTACGCCGAGGTGTATTGACAACAGGGTCTATTTTGTTGATGAATCCCCGTAAAAAAAACGTAAGCTCTGCAACTTCTCAGTAAATATTGCAGATTTTGATGTTCTTTACTATATTTCCGCTTGCCTTCGGGGTTTGGTGAAAGTCCATACCGGCGGTGAAAGCCCGCGACTCCCGGGTAATAGTAGATTTGCTGATCTTACGATTTCGACCCGGGACTGAACCGGTGTAATTCCGGTGCCGACGGTTAAAGTCCGGATGGGAGAAGGTGATCTGCCGTGATAAAATATCATGGTGCAAAAACGTAGTCGTATGAACAAAGTTTGCCTTGGACTATGTCCATTTGGACTGTATTCATGAGCGCAACTACGTTAAAATCGATCTCTACTTCCCGCAAAAACCCCTCGCTGAACAGTTGAGGGGATTCGTGTTTAATATCCCCCATGGCGTAATTAATTGTTGATCCGGTATGGAACCGGATTCAAAGCTGTGATCAAGGTTAAACCATGGATCAATGGACTAAATTCGACCAAAAAATGATGCACCGTGCAATTGTGCTGGCACGTCGTGGCAAAGCTTGGGTTGCGCCTAATCCGATGGTTGGAGCTGTCCTGATTCGTGATGGTGAGATTATCGGTGAGGGATACCATCGCAGGTACGGTGGTCCTCACGCTGAGGTAAATGCCATAACAATCGCCGATTCAAAGGCAAAAGGTGCAGACCTGTATGTTAACCTTGAGCCATGCTGTCATTATGGTAAAACACCACCTTGTGTTGACCTGATCATCAGGTCAAAAATCAAGCGTGTTGTCGTAGCGATAGAAGACCCGAATCCACAGGTTAACGGCCAGGGAATTAAGATATTACGGGATGCTGGAGTTGAAGTTGAAGTAGGGCTCGAAGCTGAACAAGCCAGAGAGCTTAACCAACCATACCTGAAAAAAGCCAGTACCGGGATCCCATGGGTTACCTTGAAGATCGCGCAGTCTATTGACGGAAGGATTGCCAGTAAAACAGGCCACAGCCAGTGGATCACCTGCAAGGAGAGCAGGAAACACGCTCACATGATGCGTGCTATCCATGATGCTGTTCTCGTGGGATCGGAAACTGTAATCGCTGATGATCCGATGCTGAATGTGCGGCATGTGCATGGAAGAAATCCTGTCAGGATTGTCCTCGATACCAATTTTAAGATACCTGCAGATTCTCAGCTTCTTAATACCCCGAAATCAGCACCCACATGGATTTATGGAGCACCAGGAAACGGAAGAGCACCTTCCTGGAAAGGCAATAATAATGTCCGGGTAATAAGATTATCGCAGGACAATCACGGCAAAGTGAACCTCCATGAACTGATTAGCGACCTGGCAAAAAACGGAATCATGAGCTTGATGGTTGAAGGCGGAAGTGGGATCTGGACATCGTTTTTATGCGAAGACCTGGTTGATAAAGTTGAAATTATTATTGCCCCCCTGATTATCGGAGGGGGAGTGGAAGCTATCCGTGACCTGAATATTCTCCAGGTTGATGATGCCGTAAAACTTCAACCGTTCCGTTGGCGAAAAGTAGGAACGGATCTTCATGTTGTAGCGCGTGTAGTACATGAAGGGAGGAAAGAATGTTTACCGGTCTAATTGAAGAAGTCGGCAAAATCCGGTCCTTCGAAAGAAGAGGTACAAACGCCGTAATTAACATCGAAGCGTCAGAAGTACTCGATGATGTAAAAATTGGCGACAGTATTTCCATCTCCGGCGCCTGCCAGACAGTTGTCAGCTTTGGTTCAGATTCTTTTGTTGTTGAAGCAGTTAGCGAAACTCTTTCACGGACAAAATTCGGGAACTGGAAACGTGGTGATTTTGTAAACCTTGAGCGGGCTGTCAGACCGATGGACAGGCTTGGAGGTCATATTGTCCAGGGGCATGTAGATACAATTGTCAATATCCAGGCGATTAACCAGCTTGAAGGATCATGGCGACTGTCGCTTGAGCTACCTGAAAAACAGAGACAATATGTTGTGGAAAAAGGTTCGATCACACTCGACGGAATATCATTAACTGTGGCGGCAGTCTCAGGATATACATTTGAGGTTGAGGTTATACCGCATTCCTGGGAACACACAACGCTTAAACATCTTAAAACCGGAGATGCTGTCCATGTGGAATGGGATGTAATCGCGAAATATGTTGAGAATTTTTTAACGGCCAGCGGCCAGGTTCCTGGAAAATCATCCGGGATTACCATGGATAAATTGAACGAACTTGGATTTTAAAGACAAAGTAACACTTAAAGATATATTTATTAATTATTAATGCTGTTAATCAGCAGGGAGTTATAAAGTGGATTTTCATCCGATTGAACAGGCGATCGAAGACATTCGTGATGGCAAGATGATCATATTGGTGGATGACGAAGATCGTGAGAACGAGGGCGATTTTGTCATGGCTGCAAGTAAAATTTCACCAGACGCGGTGAATTTTATGGCAAAACATGGCAGAGGTATGATCTGTCTTACTTTGAAGGAAAAACGTGCACAAGAGCTTGACTTGGGACTCATGGTGGGATCAGACAGTAATACAGCTCTTCATGGTACCCGCTTTACTATTACAATAGACGCTGTTGAGGGAACTACAACCGGTATCTCAGCCGCAGACAGGGCGATTACAATTATGAAAGCCGTTGATCCGAATACCAATGCGTCGGATTTTGGTCGTCCTGGTCATATTCATCCTATTATCGCTGTCGAAGGCGGTGTTCTCAGGAGAGCCGGGCATACCGAGGGAACAGTTGATCTTGCCCGGTTAGCTGGTCTTCCGCCAATGGGTGTGCTCTGCGAAATAATGAATGAAGACGGGACCATGGCACGTGTCCCGCAGCTCAAAGAAGTGGCGAAACAGCACGATTTACGGATGTACACGATCCGTGATCTGATTGAGTATAGGCGCAGGACGGAGAAACTTGTACAAAGAACGGTTGAAGTACCGCTCCCAAGCAAGTTCGGTGACTTTGAGCTTTACCATTACAGCGAGGTGAATACAGGTAAAGAGCATATCGCGATGGTAAAGGGATCTTGGGAAGAAAATGAGGCTGTGCTTGTCCGGGTACATAGTGAATGCCTCACAGGAGATGTTCTCGGCTCCAGCCGGTGCGATTGTGGTGAACAACGTGATAGAGCACTCCAGATAATTGATGAAGAGGGCAAAGGGGTATTCCTCTATATGCGGCAGGAGGGTCGTGGCATTGGACTCCAGGCAAAGCTTGAAGCATATAAGCTGCAGGACCTTGGTCATGATACCGTTGAAGCGAATATAATGCTTGGATACAAACCTGATTTACGGGATTATGGTATTGGTGCCCAGATACTTGAAGATCTTGGTGTCCGTAAAATTAAGTTACTGACGAACAATCCCAAGAAAATTGTCGGTTTAAAAGGTTATGGGCTTGAAGTTGTAGATCGTGTTCCGATTGAAGTAGAACCAAATACTTACAATGAGGAATACATACATACGAAAAAAGAAAAAATGGGACATTTACTAGAAAATTCATAAGGAGCTAAAAATGCCCAGGACGATAGAAGGTACCCTCGAAGCTAAGGGTAAAAAGTTTGCTATAATCATCAGCAGGTTCAACCATTTTATCACAGACAGGTTGCTGGAGGGTGCTGTTGACGGTCTGACTCGTCACGGTGCAACAGATAAGAACATAACAGTAGTACGTGTACCGGGTAGTTTTGAGATTCCATCAGTTGCCAAAAAG
>JANQEY010000300.1 GCA_028278125.1 bacterium
TTCATTTCCTCAAGCGGTTCCGGACGAATATCATAAACATGAACATTGAAACCAGCTTTCAACAGATTGGATGCCATCCCGATTCCCATGTTTCCGATACCGACCACACCTACGTTGTTTCCCATGTTATACCTCCTTCATTTAAACACTACATAAGATTCTTAACACATCTTTTTTCATCTGTATTCTTCACTGCCTGATTAATAGACACCTTAATATCAAGGAATCAACTGCACCTTCAATCCTTTGCATGTGCTGAATGTATCAAATGCTTCTTTCCAGTCTTCAAGGGGAAATGTATGGGTAACCAGAGGATTTACATTTACCGTCCCGCTTGAAATGCATTGGAGGGCTCTTTCCCATGCCTTCCAGCTCGATGCGCCCCAACCTCCAAAAACTCTAAGGGCTTTAGCCGTAATCTCATAAAAGGGAATTTCGGTGGGACCCGGCGGAAAGCCCAACGCCACCATGGTTCCGTATTTCTTCATTATACTGAAACCTTGCTGAATTGCGGCGCCGGAGCTGTTTGCTAGAATTACCACATCGACACCTTCACAGTTAGTAAATTCATCGATATAGGCTCCCAAATCTTCCTGTTCAACGTTCAGAATACGGTCCGCACCTAATTGACTTGCCAATTCGAGTCTCATTTCATCCGCATCCGTACCAGTAACGACAACATGTCCGGCTCCGCAGGCCCTGGTAACCTGGAGGCTCAGCAGCCCCATAGGTCCGGGACCCATCACAACCACCGTATCCCCAACCCCTACAGCTCTGCTGTCATCAATCGCGGTGATCACGACCCCGAGGTCCTCGGCCATTGCTCCTTCTTCAAATGATACTCCATCGGGTATGCGGTGTAAGTATTTTGGAGAGGCGACATAGTAACCGGCAAACGATCCATCCCGGCCCCGTCCGATTAGAACCACTTCTTTACACATGAAAGGTCTGCCCATTTTGCATAGATAACAGTGTCCACAGGAATCAACTACAAGTTCACAAACCACTCTGTCTCCCGGTTTCCACCCCTTCACGGCCGCATCTACTTCCATTATTTCACCACTGTTCTCAGAACCGATAATCACTGGCGGTCGTGTCACTCGCATCATCACCGGATCACTTTTAAATACCCGAACGTCAGATCCAATAGGAGCGGCCTTGGAACGAATCAATACTTCTCCATGGCCTATCCTGGGAATTTGGACGTCCTTCAACTCGACGTTTCCTTTTTCAGGTTTCGTTTTTATTACCGCTTTCATGGCATTCTCCCAATACAATTCTTTTCTTTTCAATACGGAAACCGGGAAAGGTTGTCAATCAAGTTAATGATTCTATCACAGCGGGTGAATCAAAAAGTTACGCGGTTATGCAGAAAGCTCAAGTCAAACACTTTCGGCTTTGGAGATAATCGCGTTGTTCCATTCGCGGACGTGTGAAACTCGTGCATAAGGGAGCGTAACACCGAACAGGGTTTAACTATTAACAAAACATCCCGCAATATAGTATAGTTAAGGTATATTGCTATCACTTTTTGCTGTTCGCTGTAACGCTCCCTAATACGTGGAATCTCAGACAGTCACAATCCCATGCGCACGAATGGTACAACGCGATCACCTCCAAAGCCTTGTCCTATGACCACTTGAGGTACATATATAACGGCAAAAAGTTAAGTTTAGGGCCTAATTTGCCGATAATTGATTGTAAGGGGAGGTAATGGAGGTTATCGCAATGAAATGTTCTGATTGCTTTTACTGCGAGTCGAGAACCGAGTTTTTCTTCTGCGGATATCACGACCTGGAGGTATACAATCCTTCAAATGCAGGATGTAAAAAGGGCTCGGGTCGAAACGTAAGATTTCTCAAAAAAATGTTCAAAGTCCCTGATAGTGCTCAATTACCGGGATGGTTCGAACAATCCCACGTTAACGGCATCATTTGCACCATATCCTAAACTGATCGGTTCCAGGTTCTGAGCTCAGGGTTCAAAGGTGAAAACCGATCGGAATTGGATATATCTCTTATCAAGATAATAATTCGGATATAACTTCATTATTTATCATCAAGCATACATGTACTAATACTGCAAAAGCTATATCCCTTTCGATCCATCATCATGAATATCGTGAAGTCACCTTTTGTCAAGAATTTTGTAACCATTCAAGAGGGTGAAATGTCTCATATGTGCTATATCCTTGCCCCGTAGGCGTTTACAGGGTGGCGCATATGCAAGGCTTCGGGCGCGCAGACCTACTGGTCGTACTTCAAGTGCCCGGTAACG
>JANQEY010000319.1 GCA_028278125.1 bacterium
GAATACCCCATTGTTTTTGGTACCGATGGGGCCGGAAATATCTTTCCCGTGGTGCTGCTTGGCCTGAAAAAAAACCAGAATCTGTTCATCAGCGACAAGGGCCAGTGGAATGCGGACTATATCCCGGCTTATGCGCGACGTTATCCCTTTATTCTTGCAAGTCAGACGAATGGTGACGGAGGGGAACAGCAATTCACGGTATGCATTGATGAAGGTTTTACCGGATTTAATACCGCCAAGGAAGGGAAACCGCTTTTTGATGACAAGGGGGAACACACAGAGATTCTTAAACAAGCCGTTGATTTTCTTAAAGATTATCAGACTCACGTTCAATTGACGACTGAGTTTTGCAAGAATATCAATGAGTTAGACTTGTTGCAGCCAATGCAGGCCAATATTGAAATGCATTCGGGGGATAAACTGGCCATCGGCGGTTTTCAATGCATCAATCGTGAAAAATTGAACACCCTGAAACCGGGAAAACTCGCGGATCTGGTAAAAACAGGGCAGATGGAGCTGATATACGTGCACTTGTTTTCATTAAATAATGTCGGTTCTTTGATGAAAAAACTCAATTAAACCTACTATAATGTGAACTGGTTCACGCTTTCGCTGTGCGTAATATGATAAAAATCGCCCTCTTAAGTTTTGTTTAAGTGTCTGATTAGATGATAAATACGAGTATTACAAAAGTAGCCCCATACCCTGCGTCGATGGTACAGCCCTCCGATGGAGTGCGTCGTCTGGCGGCGGGTTTCGACAGGGAAGACGAGAGCACGCATAGTATTAACAGACCCTCATTACGGCGTATTAATGCCCTGGGTGGGGCCGAATCAACACTGAACCACCATGATGAGCGATCCAGGTTTAAAATTAATCGAAGTAACCTGCATGAGGTGGATGAAAATACTGACAGCCGCTTAGTTTCAAACGCACAGGTATTAATGCAGCTTATCAATGAAATGGGGGGAAGCGGCTCACCGGCTGGCCCCGGACGTATATTTGATATCGTCATCTAATCTCAAAGTATCCGCGGCAGCAGTCCGCTGTTTTATCCATTCTTAATTATAAAGTGGTTCGTGATTGGTCATTATCCCTTCGTCATTTCTAAAAACGGATATAACTGACCAATGTTCAATAGACGTTTTTTCTGCGAGTGAATTGAATACGTTAATTGAGATATCATTAGAAAATTACTAATCACTAATCACCAATTACTCTAATGACTGTTCGTACCCGTTTTGCACCGAGTCCAACCGGTTATCTGCATATCGGCGGTATTCGTACCGCATTATTTTCCTGGCTTTACGCGAGGCATTGCGACGGACAATTTATTTTACGCATTGAAGATACGGACAGGGAGCGCTCTACCCAGGAAGCGATTGACGTTATTCTGGAGGGTATGAACTGGTTGGGATTGGATTATGACGAAGGGCCGCATTACCAAACTCGGCGTTTTGACCGTTACAAGGAGGTTATCCGGCAATTACTGGATGACGGCAAAGCGTACTATTGCTACTGCAGTAAAGGAGAACTCGATAGCATGCGTAGCGAGGCCATGTCCAAAGGTGAAAAACCCCGGTATAACGGTAAATGCAGGGACAGAACTGATCATCCGGAGGATATTCAGCCGGTAGTACGGTTTAAAAATCCACAACAGGGAGAAGTCATCGTTGATGATCTCATCCAGGGGCAGGTAATCTATCAAAATACTGAACTGGATGATCTGATTATTGCCAGATCGGATGGTTCCCCCACATATAATTTAACCGTTGTGGTTGATGATATGGATATGCAGATATCCCACGTGATCCGGGGTGATGATCATCTGAATAATACGCCGCGTCAGATAAATATCTTTTCCGCCCTGGCCAAGAAATCGCCCAAGTATGCCCATATCCCGTTGATAATGGGTCCGGACGGAAAAAAATTATCCAAGCGTCATGGAACTGTCAGCGTATTGCAATATCGTGATGAGGGATATCTGCCCGAGGCCCTGTTAAATTATTTGGTACGACTTGGCTGGTCCCATGGTGATCAGGAAATCTTTTCGAGGGAAGAGATGATTCGCTTGTTTGATATCATGGGTGTCAATAAATCCGCTGCAGCACTGAATCCCGATAAATTGCTGTGGTTAAACCAGCATTACATAAAAACCGGTGATGTGGAATGGTTGACTCAAATTTTGAAAGAACAATTAGTGACACTTGGTATTGATACGAAACAGGGACCACCACTCCGGGAATTGTTTTCAGTACAGAAAGAGCGATGCAAGGATTTTAAAGAGATGGCGGAGCAGAGTAGATATTTTTTTGAGGATTTTACAGAGTTCGATGAGACTGCTGCCAGGAAGCACCTGCGCCCTGTTTTATTAGCGCCCTTGTCAAGATTAAGGGAAGGTCTGGATTCATTGACTGACTGGACAAACGAAGAAATCCATAAACTTATTAATAATGTCGCAGATGAATTTGAGCTGAAGATGGGGAAAATCGCTCAACCTTTGAGGGTTGCTGTGACGGGGACATCGGTTTCGCCGTCGATAGATGATACCTTGCGATTAGTCGGAAAAGAACGGACCCTGGCCCGGCTGGAACTGGCATTGGCATATATGAATGGGCGTGTGTCGGCAGCTTGACAGAATAGAGGCAGTCACGTAAATTCACCCGCTTGATTTTTCAGGCACTTTTGTTGCTTAAAATCTGGCTGGTTGTGACTCGTCGCCGGCAGCTTTAAGTTCGGGGCTATAGCTCAGCTGGGAGAGCGCTTGAATGGCATTCAAGAGGTCGGCGGTTCGATCCCGCCTAGCTCCACCAAATTTAAAAAATAGGTAATTAGTGATTTGTGATTGGTAATTGGGTTGAGTAACTATTAATCAATTACTAATCACCAGTCACCAGAGTAACTGTCCCCATCGTCTAGTCGGCCTAGGACACCGCCCTTTCACGGCGGCAACAGGGGTTCGAATCCCCTTGGGGACGCCAAATTAAAAAGTCACCTTGATGGTGACTTTTTAATTTGCATTCGAGGAGTTGAACGTATATCTGTCGGGTTTGACAAATTTGTCTGGAACAAATTTGAACAGTCGAAGGCCGGCCCGTAGGGCGGAATACAGGGATGTATGGAGTAATCCCCTTAGGGACGCCAATATACAAATGGGGCCATTTGGCCCCATTTGTATATTGCGATTTTTATATGTGCTCTTCTAGGGCTTTGATTTGGAGCGTGCATTGACCTGAGTTTCAGCGAGGGCAAGTATCAAGGATGGTACGCAGCCGGTCTATTTGTGACAGCCATCAGGAAATAATTCAGAAGTTTTTCCTGTCAGGTAGTAAACAAGTAGACCTAACCATTCTTTTGTAGCAATAATCACTTGATATAAATGACTCACCGGACTGAATCCAATTCGTGTAAGATCAGGTAAAGTCCTGTGATCGACCGGATAGGGAATCACAGACCATCCGGTATGGCAAAATACACCGACTGCTCTTGGCATATGCGATGCTGATGTAATTAATATCCATCGTTCTCCGGGCTTTAGTTCCACGATATCTGCACTATTTACTGCATTCTCGAAAGTATTTCTGGAATCCCTTTCAAAAGTCACCCTGGATATATCGAAATGTTGCATTTCAAATAAGGATCTCGCGACATCAGCACCCTTGTATTCCTGATGCAATAAACTGGAACTACCACCAGTAAACACCAGTTTGGTATCCTTGTATTGTTTCGCCAGGCTTAAGAAAGCGAAATTTCTTTCTGCACTATCACCTAACTCTGGTTGACCCCATAGAGAGGAGAGAATTGGTTTTTCAGAACCGCTCAATACGATAATTCCATCGACTGTTTCAGGTAAATTTGGATTTGTTAAAAAACGTTTCTCTAATGGATAAAGCAACCAGTCTCCTATGGGAAAAACTGCCACAATAACAAGCACGATCATAATCCCGCTGAGCAACCACTTTGCAGCCCTGATTTTATTTTTAATCAGTAATCCCCAAGCTACTATAAGCAGGAGGAAAATTAAATTGAATGGTGATATCACTAGCCATGATAATTTGGATAGCCAGAAAAATACTGAATCCATTACATTACCCCGGAAATCATAAATTAATTAGATTATTCTACTATCTTGATGTTGTATCATAATATTTTTGACTGTGAGCGAATAAAAACCTGTCTGCTAATTGTCAGTACAAAGAAAAATGGTGTTATGTTTGCATAATTATTAGAAACATGGGGATTTTACTAAGTCTATGAATATAAAGAAGTTATTTATGCAAAAGCTTTCTGACTTTCTCAATAAGGAAAGGACGGAAGAGACCGATGCTTTGCTCATGACGGATTTGGAGCGCCTTTCTGAGGAGGTACACCAGGCTGATGTTATTCTGGTTGAAGGAAGATCCAGAGTCAGTGAAGTCATTAAGACGATCACAAATAGTCCATGGACACATGCCGCGGTCTATATCGGTCGGCTGGACGAAATCAAGGAGGGGATGTTGCAAAATCGTATTGCTGAGCATTACGATGGTGATCCCCACGAACAATTATTGATCGAAGCCTTGCTGGGAGAAGGGACTATCGTAGCTCCGTTAAAGAAGTACGAAGGTTATCATCTCAGGATTTGTCGACCCAGAGGTTTATCACGTTCCGATCGCAAGCAGGTAATAGCGTATGCAGTGGGGCAATTGGGTTATGAATATGACATAAGGCATTTACTTGATCTGGCGCGTTTCTTATTGCCCTATTCATTTATCCCCAAACGTTGGCGTTCGTCCCTGTTTGAACATAAGATAGGAGAGTCCACTCGCAATGTATGTTCTTCAATGTTGGCTGAAGCTTTCAGCGCAGTAAGATATCCAATATTACCGGTCGCGGAAAAGACCGAAGAAGGAGATTTGAAATTATATGGCAGGAACACCCGGTTGAATACCCCTAAGGATTTCGATTATTCCCCTTATTTTGACATTATTAAATATCCCTATTTTAATTTTGATGAGGTGGCTGCTTATCGTTCTTTACCATGGAATGCGGAGGGCTTGGTATATAATGCCGGGGGGGATTATTTTATGCCGCAAAAAGAGAAGGAATCGACAGCTGGAGATATTGATACCGAACCACAAACTGCTTCAAAGGAAAATTAATTATTTTGTTAAGGATTACTCCACGTTTTCATATTATATTCAACAAGTAGTGCTATAATCCCCTCCCGTTTATATGACTAACTAAAAATTAGCGCAAATCTTCTTACATGAAAATATTGGTGACGGGTGCAGCCGGTTTTATCGGTGCTGCTGTATCAAAAAGCTTGTTGGAACGTGGTGATCACATTATCGGTATCGATAACCTCAATGATTATTACGATGTTCAGTTAAAGCACGACAGATTATCTATATTGAAGGAATATGATACATTTAAGTTTATAAAATTAGATCTCTCCGATCGGACTGAAACAGAAACTCTATTCAGGATACAGACTCCACAACGAGTTATACATCTGGCGGCACAGGCTGGTGTAAGATATTCACTGAAAAATCCCCGTGCTTATATCGATGCAAATTTACAGGGGTTTATTAATATTCTTGAAGGATGCCGTCACAAAGATATTGAACATTTAGTTTATGCATCATCCAGCTCAGTCTATGGCGCCAATACTACCATGCCTTTTTCGACTCATCATAATGTCGATCACCCTTTATCTCTGTATGGAGCCACTAAAAAAGCAAATGAATTAATGGCACATACTTATAGCCACCTTTATCAATTGCCTACAACAGGCCTGCGGTTTTTTACCGTGTACGGACCTTGGGGGCGGCCGGACATGGCATTATTTACCTTTACAAGAAAGATATTGGCAGGTGAATCAATCGATGTCTTTAACAATGGGCAGCATAAACGTGATTTTACTTATATTGATGATATCGTTGAGGGTGTTGTACGGACTCTTGATCATATTGCCCAGCCTAATGAATCATGGACAGGTATTGAGCCGGATCCCGGAACGAGTTCCGCGCCTTTCAGGCTTTATAATATCGGCAGCCACAATCCGGTTGAATTAATGCGTTATATCGAAATTCTGGAGAAATGTCTGGGACAGGAAAGCAAGAAAAATTATTTGCCGATGCAACCAGGTGATGTGCCAGCTACCTATGCAGATGTTGATGATTTGATTAATGATATGGGTTATTCACCTTCTACTCCTATAGAGGAAGGTATAAAGTTATTTGTAGACTGGTATAAAGATTATTACAAGGTTAACTGATGAGTCACAATAGAAAAATATCCGTTATCGGGCTTGGCTATGTCGGTCTGCCGGTGGCCATGGCGTTTGCAAAGCAGGGTCCGGTTATAGGACTCGATATAAATCCCCAGCGTATTACTGAACTAAAACAGGGTGTCGATAAAACTAATGAAATTTCAGGGGTTGAACTGAAAGATGCTAATATCGTATTTACTGCAGAACCAAATGATATTAAAACAGCTGATTTTCATATCGTTGCCGTTCCTACTCCTATTGACGATTCCAAACAGCCTGATCTCAGTGCTTTACTCAGTGCCTCCCGATTATTGGGTCCACGTTTGAAGAAAGGTGATATTGTTGTTTATGAATCAACTGTCTATCCTGGTGCAACAGAGGAGGTGTGTGTTCCTGTTTTGGAAGAAATGTCTGATCTGCGATGTGGTCATGATTTTTTTATTGCCTATTCCCCGGAAAGAATTAATCCGGGAGATAAAAATCATACCTTATCGACTGTGGTTAAAGTTGTTTCTGCACAAAATGATGAGATTCTCGATGTCGTCGAACAGGTTTATCGTTCCATAGTAACTGCGGGTGTACATCGAGCTCCTTCCATAAAAGTTGCGGAAGCGGCAAAGGTCATTGAGAATACACAACGGGATCTGAATATTGCCCTGATGAATGAATTGGCGCTTATATTTGACAGGCTGGGTATCGATACCGGTGATGTACTCACTGCAGCCGGCAGCAAGTGGAACTTTCTTCCTTTTACCCCCGGGTTGGTTGGTGGTCACTGTATTGGTGTGGATCCTTATTATCTTACCTATAAGGCTTCCCAGATGGGATACACGCCACAGGTTATTCTGGCCGGTCGTAGTATTAATGGTGCCATGGGAAGATTTATTGCCTCCCGTGTTATCAAGGCTTTAATCAAATCCGGGTATAATGTTAAAGAGTGCAGGGTTGCCGTTTTAGGTTTTACCTTTAAAGAGAATGTACCGGATACCCGTAATACACGGATCATTGATATAGTTAATGAGTTACGCGATTACAAAGTTGATGTCAGTATCCATGATCCACTGGCTGATAAAGAACAGGCATTTGAGGAATACGGGATTACGATTCAAGGTTATGAGAACATTACCCCTTGCCAGGCTGTTGTTCTTGCCGTATCTCATGATGAATATATTTCCCAGGGTTGGGAACTCATCAAAAGCCTATTACAGGATAATAAAGGTGTTGTGTTCGATATTAAACATGTTCTGAACCGGGAGTCCATGCCCACAGACGTTCAACTGGAAAGATTGTAGTAGGAGCTGGCCGATGAATGTCACGATGATTGGTAGCGGTTATGTAGGGCTGGTATCAGGGGCCTGTTTTGCTGAATTTGGTGCCCACGTTACTTGTGTGGATGTGGATTCAGAAAAAATTAGCAGGTTGAACTCTGGAGAAATACCTATTTATGAACCGGGACTGGATGCCCTCGTTGAGAAAAACGTTGAACAGGGAAGATTGATCTTCATAGATGCTTATTCCTCAATTGGGCAAAGTGATCTGGTTTTTATTGCCGTGGGAACCCCTTCACGGCGAGGAGACGGTCATGCGGATTTAAAGTATGTCCATCAGGCCGCGCGGGACATAGCACCATATTTAGAGGGATACACGGTCATCGTCGATAAGTCGACTGTCCCTGTTGGAACAGCCAGTAATGTCAAACGCATCATTGCCGAAGAAAATCCGCGCGCTGATTTCGATGTGGCTTCCAATCCGGAGTTCTTGAGAGAGGGGGCCGCCATATCGGATTTTATGCGTCCTGATAGAGTCGTTATCGGTGTGGAAAGTGAGCGTGCCGAAAAATTGTTACGTGAACTTTATCGTCCACTTAACCTGATTGAATCGCCGATCATGATCACAAACCTGGAGAGTGCAGAATTAATTAAATATGCATCCAATGCTTTTCTTGCTACAAAGATAAGTTTTATCAACGAAATATCGATGTTGTGTGAAGTCGTAGGTGCTGATGTTCATGCAGTATCTAAAGGAATGGGACTGGATGGACGTATAGGCCGTAAGTTTCTCCACCCTGGTCCCGGATATGGTGGCCATGGGCGATAGTACGGAGGATAATAACCCCAGTAATATGGCGAATGCCATGGATGATACCTTGGTCCCCAGAAAAACACGAAAAT
>JANQEY010000321.1 GCA_028278125.1 bacterium
TCTACGGTGTGATTAAACTCATTTTGTGTTGAAACTAAATAGGTTTCAGCAATTGAGCCCGAAGAAACCAACAGAATGAAAAAAATCTTTACATAAATAAATTTTGTCAATTCACCATTATTAAACAATAAGAATGAATTTCCCGGAAATAACTATTCTTCGCTCCATCAATATTCTTCTCACTCTGTTGGTTTCTTCGGGCTCAATTGCTGAAACCTATTTAGTTTCAACACAAAATGAGTTTAATCACACCGTAGAAAAACTCGTCCCTGGAGATGCTGTCGTACTTAAGAACGGCGAGTGGCGTGATTTTGAAATTCTGTTTACTGGTAAAGGGACTAAAAATAAACCAATAACGCTCACCGCGGAAACCAGGGGGAAAGTGATTCTAACCGGTCAATCCAATCTCAGGATTGCCGGAGAATATCTTGAGGTATCCGGACTGGTATTCCGGGATGGCCATTCACCAACCAATACGGTCATTGCCTTCAGGCGAACCAGCGGAGACCTGGCTTATCATTCCAGGGTAAGTGAAGTAGTCATCGATAATTTCAATAATCCTGAACGGTTCAAAGCTGATTACTGGGTAATGATGTATGGTAAGCATAATCGCTTCGATCACAATCACCTGGTTGGTAAAAGTAATGCGGGTGTCACCATGGCTGTTCGCCTTGACAGCAAAAAGAGCCGGGAAAATCATCATCGAATAGATCACAATTATTTTGGACCAAGGTCAGTACTTGGATCAAATGGTGGCGAGACGTTGAGAATCGGTACCAGCCACTACTCATTAACTGATTCATATACATTAGTAGAAAATAATTATTTTGATCGTTGCAATGGAGAAGTCGAAATAGTTTCAAACAAGTCCGGGAAAAATGCGTTTCGAGGAAATCTTTTCTTCGAATCTCAGGGCACGCTGACTTTACGTCATGGCAATGACAATATCGTTGAAAATAACGTCTTTCTAGGCAACCGGGTTAATCATACCGGCGGCATTCGTGTAATAAACAAACGCCAGACCGTGCGGAACAACTACATGTATGGCCTTACCGGGCACAGGTTTGGAGGGGCACTGGTTATCATGAACGGTGTACCGAATTCCCCGATTAACAGGTACCACCAGGTTGAAGACTCTATTATTGAAAATAACTCAATCATAGCCAGCGATCATATTGAACTGGCGGCCGGTAGTGACGAGGAACGTTCGGCACCACCTGTCAGCAGTGTTTTCCGTAACAATCTCATTCATAATGAAGACGGCGGGAATATCATTGCTGTCCATGACGATGTCTCGGGTATTCGTTTCGAGAATAATGTATTAAATAATGTCAAAGAGCCGGTACTATCCAACGGGTTTACAACACATTCTGTTACTCTGCAGGAAAGACCGAGCGGGTTGTATTTTCCGGCGGCTGAGGATTTCGCTGACATAGGGGCAAGTCGGGATCTTGAAGTCCTGGATAAAGATGACACGGGTGTATCATGGTATCCAAAGCCCGGACCCGATAATTTATTCGATACGGGTAAGGTAATAAGAGTTCAAAAAGCCGAACAGGCCCTAGTAGATGCTGTTAGGAAAGCCAATGCAGGTGACATCATTTCTCTTATTGAAGGAACACACCTGGTCGACCGTACATTGATTATCGACAAACCACTTACGATTCGATCTGAAGAAGCTGGTTCAGCTGCTGCTATTGAATTTGAACGGACTGCCTTATTCGAGATTGTTAATGGTGGAAGTCTAAAGCTATCTCATCTGAATATTTCCGGGAAATCCTCTCCTGACCATGCTGGGAATACTGTAGTTCGCACCAGTCGTTATTCCATGCTGGATAATTATTCATTAATAGTAGAAAATTCAAATATCAGCGATTTGAACACAAATCATTCATTCAATTTCCTTTCCATTGCCAAACATACTTTTGCTGATCAGATATCTATAACTGGTTCGACGTTTGAAGGTATTACCGGGCATGTACTTTATATGAATAAAGAATCTGAAGATCTTGGCATCTATAATGGCGAGTATATCTTCATTTCTGATTCAGTCTTTAAAAATATCGAAGGGACGGTTGCTGATATCTATCGTGGAGGTACGGATGAAAGCACCTTTGGTCCTCATTTTGAACTGTATGATTCACACATAAATAATGTAGGTAAAGGAAAGAGGAATAAATCAAAGGCATCTATCCATTTGTTAGGTGTTCAGGCTACAAATATTCAAAACAACGAATTCAACAATAGCCAGTATATCCTTATTACAGAAACAGTCGGCGAGCCGATTAGTCTGGTATCTGATAATGATTATGTTATGACAGACTTGCCAGTCATAACGGGTATTGGTAACCGATGAAGTATTTTTCATGCACAGGATTCAGATCCCGATTTCGAATTCTCCTACCGCTGGAGGCGGCTAGGATTTCATGTTAAAGAGAGTACAAACATAATGGAAATAAAAGGTTTACGCTGGTGGGTGATTACGCTGATCGCCCTTGCTACCATCATCAACTACATTGACCGCCAGTCGATCAATGTGCTCTGGCCGGCTATTTCGGAGGAGATTTATCCGGATAAAACTGCTGATGAACGCAAGGAAATCTATGCTTTTATTTCGGTAGTATTTGTTTTTTCCTACGCTTTTGGTCAGGCTATTTTCGGTAAAATTTTTGACTGGGTAGGTACCCGCATCGGCTTCGCCTTATCCATCGGTATCTGGTCGATTGCCACCGCGCTTCACGCTTTTGCCCGAGGGATTGTCACTTTCAGTATCTTTCGTGGTATTTTGGGGGTTGCTGAAGCGGGTAACTGGCCCGGCGCAACCAAGGGTAACGCGGAATGGTTTCCCACCAAAGAGCGCGCTTTGGCCCAGGGTATCTTCAACTCCGGCGCTGCCATAGGTGGCATAGTCTCCATTCCGCTAATCGCTTTTCTGTCTATTTATTTTAGTTGGCAAAGCATTTTTATTATTGTCGGCTTAACCGGTTTGCTGTGGCTTATTCCCTGGTTTGCGCTTGTCAAGGGACCGCCAAAAGTCCATCCCTGGATTACTGAAGATGAACGACAATATATCCTTTCCGGCCAGCAAAATGAGCAGACAGACGAAGTCGGCGAGGTTGGTGGAGGTTACAACCCTTCGACCGGGGAGTTGCTATCCCGCAAACAAAGCTGGGGGGTGATTATTGCCTCCGCGGCGATTGATCCGATTTGGTGGTTATTTGTTTTCTGGATTCCGATTTACCTCTTCGAGGTGTATGGAATGAATGTAAAAGAAATCGGTATTTACGGCTGGGTGCCTTATGTCGGCGCCATGTTTGGTGCCTGGTTTGGCGGCCTGCTTGCACAAAACCGGCTCAAAGCCGGATGGAGCGTGAATAACACACGCAAAATGACGATCACACTGGGTTGTTTGATTATGTTGCCGACGCTGCTCGCCATGGCC
>JANQEY010000105.1 GCA_028278125.1 bacterium
ACCTCCTGTTCTTTTGGTTGGTTTGTCGGAAACCCCATTATAACAGGATTCCCAGATGGTTCCTTCTATTTTAAATTCTCATCATGCAAAATTCAGGTATTTACTATTTTCTGAAGAAAGATTTATTAGGGAGTACCTATTCATAAAAGGAATGAGCACCTTAGAAGTGTACTTGAATTGTCTATATTTCTTTTTCGCTCTTTGAAACTACTGCGTCAACTATGCTTGAAAACTAAAGAGGCCTAAAATTCATCCGACAGTATACGCGAGCCATGAATGACGGCTAAGATATCTATTTGATCGGGTTTGATCCGATAGATAATTCGATAGGGTCTCTCTATCAACTATCGGATATCTTCAGCGTTATATTCTGGTACTTTTCTTCCTGATTGGGGATGATCTGCAATTTGCTCAGAACGCCTGGTAATTTTATCAACCGTGCTTTTCGCGTATGTGGGTGAATTTAGGGCGATGTATTCGTAGATATTGAGAAGATGCTGTATGGCGTTATCCGTCCAGTGGACTCTCATTTTGGCAAACCGAACTTCTTTCGAACTTCAGCAACATCTAAGGTTTGCCCGTCGTCGCTGTCTTTGATGCCTGCTTCAATACTCTGCCGGACATATATGCTATACATCAAGTCGTCCCAAGATGCTTGTTCAGGTAAATTGTCTAAGATGCGACCAACCTCTTCCTTAATGTTTAGTTGTTGCATGATCTCTATCTCCGGTAAGAACAAATTATGGAATATCAAGATGTTAAAAACATATTCAATACTATCATTATACAAAAATATTGTCAAAAAGTACTAAGCGCTAAATAAGATGATAATCGCAGTGCTAATACGCCTCCGTGGTAGGTTTAAGAAATTCTTGGTCGAGGGCAAGTTATGTTAAAAGCTGAAATATTCAGACCAACTATCCAGTATAACAAATGGTACCTTACCTTTTTCGGTATATTCTGCCTTTTGATATCGCACCTGCTTATTTCACATGTATAAAGGTAAAATGGGTTTCTTACGGCCATGGCGAAATCGTCATTATTAATGTTTCATAATGATATTATCATAATTATTACACCGCTCCAACCCAAAAGAATGCTAGGATTTGGTTTATTGTCTATCCCCGATTTACCGTAAACAAGAATGAAACCAGGAGCAATTTATTAGAATATTTACCCATTCTTTTGCGAATATAACCACGTTCAACTTCATTAATTCCCAAACATCCTTAAACATTCTGGATTTGATCGAATATTATGGATATTCCAATGAACACTGCCGCATGAACGACGGTGATGAAACGTGGTTTTTCGAGACCATCAGGAACGAAATCGAGGCCGTGCGGCCGGTGCTGGTGTCATTTCCGGGTCACATGACTGTTGCCGACGGTTATGCCTCGTATCCAACGGGAAAGAAATCCCCATCAACATGGGCTGAGGCGGCTGGGACGATGTACGACCAATATGTGCTTACGATAACCTGCGCCGAAGCAGAGGATCAGCCGGATATCATCGCAGGCTTGGTGGGTATCGATTTAAGCGGTATAGATTTTCCGGTGGCTTCCACCGGCGATGTCAACGGAGACGGTCTTAATGATCTCAGGGATGTCATCCTCTCCCTTCAAGTACTCACCGGTTTTAATCCCTTCGATATCCGTGGCGATTATGCGGCGTCCAAGGCGGACGTAAATGGAGATGACGATCTCGGTTTCCCGGAAGCAGTCTATTCGATGGAAGCGGTATCTCAACAGCGTTGATTCAAATAAAGAACGAGCGCACAAATCTATTTCATAGATCTGTAGGTCCATAAATTACTTCGACTTTGATTGCCATGTATTTTCTGCAACCGTTTGGTAGGGTAAAAAAGTGATTGCACAAAATTTTCATAATAGTCATGGAGGCCTATTGTGGGCAAATCTATTTCTGCCGTTCAAACGCGGCAAAAGCTGGGGGAAATCCTTAATAGGGTGTCTCTTCTGAATGAAGAGATTGTTATTACGCGGGCCGGCAAAGAAATTGCCCGTTTATCACCCATTCAAAATAGAAAGCCACACCCAAAAGGTAAGCTTGATTTTCGTAAAGCTGCCGGACTTGGGGAGGAAATCTGGAAAGATGTAGTTGTTAATAAATACCTGAGGCAGGAACGTGACGAATGGGATTAAATCTTGAATCGAGCGATATCATTTTTTAGATACGACCCCTTTTATATATTTCTTATAAATGCATCCGGACTACTTTCCAGTATTAGACGCCTTGTTCTCCAACCTATATACATCGGGTGCTCAGGCCATTACCTCAACCATTACGTATATTGAGCTGACAACCCACCCTGCTCGACTGGGAAAAGGTCGGCTGGTTCGCAAATACCGCGACTATCTCTCTAAATTCTGAGAACATAAGCCTTTTCCTCTTGACTTAGACATTTCCGATCACGTTGCAGAAATACGTTCAAAATATTAATTCAAAACACCTGATGCGATTCAAATCGGCACGGCAGTTGCCTGTGGCGCGGATTACATTCTTACAAACGATAAAATACTGCAACGTTTCAAAGAAACAGACGTCGTCCTGGTCAGCGAGTTATAGATAGTGCCCATCCAGAAATGGCCAATTTTCGCAATATCTGCTTTACCCTGTAAATTTTAATCCTCAACATACTTAATGTATTCCTGTGGCTAAAATTTATAAGCCGTTCTCTTATAACAATTCTTGTGCAACATAACATTAATTCCTTCCCTGCAAAACAATATACTACGACCAGAGTCTTAAGCCATGATACCCACCAGGTATGACCGGGGATATAACCAGGGATATGATTGGGTATATAAATGGGTAGTAAATATACCCAGCCTTATATCATACTATTGAGCAATACATATTAAGTAAATAACTATTGAAAATTATTTAATAATTTGGTATATGAAACCCGGGTTCGAAGTAGAATTATAAATCCCCAACCGCTTTCATCTTTTCAACCTGTTCGATCGCGCTTTGGAAAAATTTCAACGTATTGCTCTGTGGAAGGAGGCAATTTTGAAACAATTTAATAGGAAGACGCCCACCTAATCGCTTTCGAATGCTTGGTTTTCGGAAGCAATTCTTATTTCACACGGTAAAACCCAACCCCTAGAAATCGAGAGACGGAAAGCCACGGGGCAAACAGATTCTATTTCAGATAATTATTCCTGCTGACTGTAAGAGACAGCCCGGCTGCAGAAAGTGATTCTATAAAGATAATCTATGAAGCAGCCTTGCTTTTCTTATGGGTCTTATCCTTGATCGTGGTGGAGCACAAGAATCTCTATGTCATGGAAAAATATGGTAACAGTATTGTGAAACAGAACGATACAAAAGGCTCCGATAATTCAACTTTCTAAAGCACGTATGCCGCGTGTGCATAGATTATAATTTTCATTAGTGAATCTCCCAGCCGATAATGGAAAAGGAAGAAAAGAATTAAAAAAAACGGTAAAGCATAGTAAAAACTGTAATCTACTAGTTACAAATTTACCTTACTAACTGCAAAGAAGGCTGATTTATTATACCGTTATTAATTCTATAGATAGGTGTCATTATTAACCGAGAAAATAGGCAATAAAATGAAAAAGAATCTACCACTATTTAACATACTTTTATTTCTTATAACTCTTTTCAACACCCAATCTATGGCAGATACTTTCACAGCCAACTATTCGGGAAGCCCAAAATGGTCCGATGAACAAATTCATCCAGGAAACCATACCTTTCGTGTTTATAATGTTCCCGGAACATCATTTTATGCTGAATGGTTAAAAAACAATAGCTGGGAGGATACTGATTCAAATTCAAATGGCAATTTTGATGCCGATATTGTAGTAACAATCGACAGCTTAGATATTGGTAGTTTTATTTATATTCAAGCTAATATGAAAAGAACATCCGATCACGAATGGGATCACTCTATAGGCTGGACATTAGAGGTCTTACCGCCTCCATATATTCAAGTTACTTATCCTAACACAAGTTCGGTAATCTGGACTAAAAACAATGGTTATAATATCCGTTGGAATGATAATTTTCCTAACAATGTTCGAATAAAGCTCGTAAATGAATCTTTGACAGTCAGCACAATTAGCCCGTCGACCTCAAGTGATGGAATTTATACATGGACAGTTCCAGAGGACATTCCGGACGGTAACAATTATAAGGTTAAAATAGAAAATGATTCGGATTCATCCATATATGATTATAGTGACTATTTTTTCACAATTAGATCACCCGATTCCATAACGCTAACTTATCCCAGTGCAAGTGGTCTACGGTTAAAAGCTGGAGACGCAGTAAATATTCAATGGCAAGACAATTTCAGTGACGATGTCATCATTATTCTTCAAAAATCCGGGCAGGATATTAAAACACTTGTTAATTCAACATCCAGTGATGGTTCTTGGTCTTGGAATATTCCCGATGACTTCGATCCGGGAGATGATTATAAAATCAAAATTCATAAAAAGGGAACAGGAAGTGTCATCGATTGGAGTGATTTCAACTTTTCAATCGACAACATTGTTATCAATTACCCTTACGTTGCTGGCCTCACGTTTCAACCAGGTGATACTGTCAATATCGAGTGGAACAGCAATATTAGCGGCGATGTTCAAATAAAGCTGATTGAAGATCCGTATAATGATTCAACCGTTCGGACTTTGAAAAGCAGCATCAGTGCTAACATCAGCAGTTGGCAGTGGACCGTTCCTAACGATCTTTCTGAAAGCAAACAATATAAAATCTGGGTCCAAAGCCTCAATGATAATTCTATTGAGGGCTGGAGCGATTTCCCGTTTAGCTATATTTCTGAACCTGAAATACTTATTACCAATCCGATCGGGGCAGAGAGTTGGCTTGTTGGGACCGAATATAACATAACCTGGAATGACAGCAGTGAGGAAAATGTTAAAATTCAGCTACTCAAGGGCGATCGTCTTATAAATACGATCTCCAATTCAGCTAAAAATACTGGAGAGTATTTATGGAGAGTACCCTCCAGTCTTTTACCTGGAGACGATTATCGCATTCGAATTGAAAAAACCTTTATCGAATCAATAGGGGATACCAGTCCTAATTCTTTTTCTATTAGAACGCTCTCTGTTAAATCATTAGAGGTTTTGAATTTATTAAAAAAATTGCCAGAAACAACTAGCTCCAAAGTTATTTCAGGACAATTTGCAGGGTATGCATCAAATACATGCAAGATCAATGAAGAGAATAGCGTTGGTTGTAAAGATTGCAGTTCTTATTACGAATTAGGTTCTAAAGACTCTAATTTTGAAAACTCTCTTGAAGATCTCATTCAAGAACATGATGGTAAATATGTATCTATGATTGGACTTGACTACGGATGGACCAATGACACCGATGTATTATCCTCTGCTACACAACAATTAATAGACTATTGCTCTAATCATAAGACATTGATCACTATAAGCTGGCATGCTCCAAATCCATGGAAGAAGGCCATAGATGCTACTCACAAAGCACCTGATAAAACAATTGAGGATGGAGAACTATCCGAACTCATTGTATCTAATCCTTCAGAAAATAGTGCGGCAGGAAATTGGCAAAAGGATCTTGGCATTATAAAAGCTGAACTAAAGAAATTGGAAAAGGAAGGCATTGTAGTACTGTGGCGACCATTTCATGAGATGAACGGAGATTGGTTTTGGTGGGGAAAATGCCTAACTCCAGATTTTAAAGAACTGTGGCGGCATATGTTCAACTATCTCGAATCAGGATCAGAAGGTCTAAAAAATATTCTGTGGGTCTATTCTCCAGATTCCGGTTCCAATCTCAGCAACGCAACAGTATCTTTACCTGAGGTTTATTATCCTGGAAGTCAATATGTCGACATATTAGCTTTAGATCACTATGGAGGACCAGATTTTACAGATAGTTATAATAATCTAATGAACGTTGATAAAAGTGAAGAGAAACCGTTTGGAATAGCTGAATATGGAGCAGAGTTCATTGAAATCGATGGAGCGAAAAACTGTAACCAAGTCAACGACACTAATCTCAATCTAATTGAAATAATTAATGATCCATCATATCCCATCATTTCATTCTTTCAAGTTTGGCATCGACCTTGGGCTATAGTTTCAAATCTAAACCCGATTTCACTTCTACATGACCCGATGGTCAATTCACAGCAGGATTTAGGCACAGATACTGATCGAGACGGATTATCAGATACTATTGAGAACATTTTGGGAACTGATCCGGATGATCCAGATACCGATGATGATGGAATTGTTGATGGAAAAGAAGATAAAAATCAAGACGGTTCAATTGATCCACAATTTGGGGAAACTTATCCTGACAATCCCGACTCAGATGAAGACGGTATTTTCGATGGGACAGAAGTGGGTTTGGTAACCCCACAAGACCTGAACGGTACTAATCTCTCAGCCGGCTTCTTTGTCATAGATCAAGATCCTAGCACAACAACAAATCCTAACCTAAAAGATTCAGATGGCGACGGGATTAATGATGGAGAAGAAGATATCGATAAAAATGGTTCTGTTAATCAAGAAGCGGGAGAATCAGACCCAAATTCTATTGCAGATATCATTTATGATTCTGACAAGGATGGAATATCCGATGATGGCGACAGCAGCGGGACCCCGGGAGACACACCCTGTATCGGCGGCGCAACCGAAAACTGCGATGACAACTGCCCGGATGTGCCAAACCCAGATCAGGCGGACTCCGATTCAAATGGCATCGGGGACGCCTGTGAAGGTTTGGTGGCCGATTATTCCTTCAACGGCAATGCCAACGATGCGAGTGGCAACGGAAATCACGGTACTGTTAATGGTCCGTCACTTGTTGCCGACAGATTCAATAACGCAGAGAGTGCTTACAGCTTCGATGGGGTTGATGACTATATTGTCATTGAAGATAATAATTCATTGGATCTAACCGGAAGTTTCTCTTTTAGTTTTTGGATTAATCCTGATGTTCAACCCAATGAAGGCTGCGGAAATATTCTGAACAAACATCGATGCTCAGAGAATTCTGACGGTTCCTGGTTTGTTCGAATCCGATCAGGCAGGATTAATTTTTCTGCAACTCCAGAATTCAGTGATGAAACACCTTTCTCAATACCTATACAAACAAACCAATGGCACCACGTGGTATTCACCTATGACGCATCTTTGAGAGTATCCAAGATTTTTACTAACGGCAATTTAGATTCCAGTCATGATGCTTTTTGGCAAATAAATGATACAGACAAAAATCTTTATATCGGTAAAGAAGAGTGTTCTACAAATCAATGCTTAATCAAGGGACTGCTGGATGATATCCACATCTATAGCCGGAGTTTGACCGCAGAAGAAATTAAACAAATCTTCGTGAATGAGGGTGGGGTTCTTGACTCTGACGGCGATGGGGCCCTGGATGATGGTGACAACAGCGGAACTATTGGAGACAACCCCTGCACCGGTGGTGAAACGGAAGATTGCGACGACAACTGTGCAGTCATCCCCAACCCAGGTCAAGCAGACTATGATGGAGACGGCATCGGCGATGTTTGCGATCCAACTATCTTGTTCAATATTCCACAAAGAACATTAACTATTGATGGGGTATCGGCCGATTGGAACGGAGTCGATCCTATAATGAATGATGATCAGGGGGATTCCACCTGTGCTGCCGGTACCGATTTGAAAGCAGTATACCTCGCCCACGACAGTGAATACCTATACTGGCGTATTGATACCTGGAGCGGCAATTACAACATCGATACGGCAGACTTCGGCAAAGGACCGGGAATCGTTTTTTACAGCCAATCGGATACAGGGGAAAATCTGGCTGGGGTTGAAGCCTCAATGCTTGGCACCTACGACCAGGCAAATATTTCTGCAAGAGAGAGAGGTGGTAATTGGACTTCATATGGTTCCGGGCCGGAATATGGAAAAATAGATCAAGTCGCTGAGGGTAAGATTCCTATTTCACTATTTACCGACAATGAATTCAATTCTCTGATAACTTGGTATCATACCGGCATATCCAATCAGACATGTGATGAAGTTACTTCATCCAGTGCATTTATTGTGGATCCGCCATGGATTAGTTCCTACCATGACCAAAGCATAGACGGAAATGAGTGGTATCACCTTGATTTGCGGATTAGGATTAGCGACCCTTACGGAAGCCATAATATAGAATCTGTCAATGCCAGTTCTCCTTGTGGTACAGAATACACACTTTATGATGATGGTCAACACTGTGACAGTGAAGCCACTGATGGACTTTATGGTTGGTGTGGAAATATCGGTAATACTCCACCAGACACTGGAGAGTATACTTTTACTATCAATACAAGTGATGGAAAAACGATTTTCAGAACCGACAGCATCGAGCGAATATTAAATATCCCGCAGAACCCATTTCCAAGCAATGGAAGTTTTATTGCTACGAATGCACCAATATTTAGTTGGGATCCAATGGAGAGTATCGATAGGTATCGGGTGGTCCTATATGATGAAAACTGGAATCAGATCTGGTATAGAGACAATATAAGCGGAACGTCCGTGCCCTATAACGATGATGGCAATGGTCCGGATCTTATTGAAGGTAATTCCTATCATTGGAATGTCGGCGCCTGGGACAATGAAGGAAATGGTAGCTGGCTCACGGGTATAGAACTCATTTATTCCATGTCAGATGCCCCAATCATCATCGATGGACCCGGTGCAACTTCGCGCCATCACGGAATCGATGGTGGTGATGAATACTATGATCATTTTCTTTGGGTAAAAGTAAATGACCCTCAAGGGTTAGGTAATATAGCATCAGTAACGGTAGATGGTCCTGACGGCTTGGAATTCACATTGCTCGATGACGGGCAAAATTGTGACTACCCGGCAGGGGACGGCAGATACACCTTCTGTGGCAGTGGTTACACAACGCCTCCAACATACGGTGACTATGCCTTCACCATTTCAGATGCAGACGGTAACAGTGTTTCGGAGACTTCGAGCATAGGCGGTATCATAGACATCCCGAGGAACCTGTCCCCACAAAACGGATCACATGTCGACTCCTCCACCCCGACCTTGAGCTGGAATCCGGTTCCCGGAGCAACCCACTACAGGGTGATCGTTCGTGATGCAAACGGCAACGATATGTGGTGGCGGGAGAACCTGACCCAGTCATCCATTACCTACAACGACGATGGCAATGGTGCACCACTATTAAAAGGTGCTCTTTACCGCTGGAATGTACAAACGTGGGACAGTGCAGGTAATGACAGTTGGCACTATCCCATTGAATTTACCTACTCCACATCTCCGCCTATTGTGGGATCGATCTCAGGCCATGTGTACGATCTTTACGGGAACCCCATTCAAGGTGCTTGGGTATATTCCGGTCACACCGAAAACAGCTTCAACAGCAGCACCTATACAAATGAGAGTGGTTATTATGAATTGTTGAATCTGCCAATCGGATCTTATCATTTGTTCACCAAAAAAGAAGGTTTTGGAACCACCTATTACGGCGGCTATACGATTCCTGAGGAAGTGGAAGTTGAAGCAAATGAAAACACGCCAGGCATTGACTTTAACCTGGAACCCGAAGGAACCGTATCCGGTCGGGTAACCGACGGAAGCAACAATCCAATTGCAGGGGCCAGATTGTATGCTCACCCATTCAACGGCGGGTGGGGAATAGAAGCGTTTGCAGACGAGAATGGTTATTACACCATCGGTCAACTCTGGACCGGAGACTATGCGGTATACGCCAGCCATCCCGGGTTTGCCAGGGAGTATTACGATGGTTCGTTCACTTGGGGAGGAGGAACGCCGGTACCGGTCTTTTCAGGAGAAGTTAAGCCAGAAATCGACTTTATCCTGGATCATCCGTCCGGTACCTTGAAAGGACATATTTACGACAAGGATGGAAACGTCATCGATCTGAAATGGATCGATGTGAAGGCCATTCCGGTCGATTTGAGCTGGGAAGGTAGGGTCGAACACGTGTGGCCCTCTGACGGCAGTTTTCAGTTCTCGGAATTGCCTGCCGGCACCTACAAACTTCTGGTAAACTGCTACCGAAATCCTGCATATGAATCAAAGTATTATACAGAGAGCCTTTCCTGGCAGGACGCTCAGGAAATCGAGGTAACCGCCGGTGAAACGATTCTTCCGGATATCTTGCTTCAAGACGGTCCGACGCAAGACGTTTTTACCCTCTGGCTACAGAAACGGGCCCGGATTTATACCAACGAGAATCAATTCGATCAGTCCCAGCACACAGTGCATGTCAGAAAAGAATTGTGGTTTGATCGGTGGAACAATTCGGAAGCAGAGCTTCCTCCACACTCGCTGGTGTGGAAACCTGGAGCAGCAATGGAAAACGTGTATATAGACATCAACGCCCCGGACTCCCCCATTCCACCGGACTCCATATCCGATCCCAACACGGATAATCCCGTGTACGAGTGGACGGACTTAGACGGCTATTCCATAAACCAATCCTGGTATGGGCTGGTGGGATCTGAATCACAGTACCAAGAAGTCACGGTTCCCGTGGATGTGAAGCGATCGGTTGATGTTGAAACATTTACCGAAGAAGGCGATCAGGAGGTGACCCTGGAGGTGACGGTTCACGACGACCGCATCCGTCGGCTGGAAGCCCGGATTTACTTTGACGACAAGGAGATTGTGGATGCCGACGAAAAAGGGGGCACCGGTCAATACAGCTACTGGCGGTTCCGGGAAGAAAACCCGGTAGTCGACGAGAAGTACACCTTTACCAAAATGCTGACCATTTCGCCCAAAAACAACAACGGCAATCCGGTCAAATACATCCCAAGAATACTCATTCGGTTGTACTACCCCTACGGGCTGGCCAACAACGACCTCACAATCAACGGTAACACCATGATATTGAACGATCCCGATATCGGTGAGGTTACCCTATCCGCCGACGGACCGATTTATATGGGAGATGTTCAAAAAGAATCTCCATACCGTGTGGAGCTTGAATTGCGGCGGGTCATCGAAGAGCTTAATGCGGATTTTCCGGAAATCACCACAAGAAGCCCCGATATCGATGGAGCACCGGTCTCCGTCAATAGCAACATCGTGGTCGGTTTCAGCGAACCTATGAACACATCCAGGGTTGAGAGCAATTTTGAATTCTACGATGAAAACCGAAACCCGATTCATGATGCCGGAAGGAATATCATCGGCGGATCTTTCAGCTGGAATCCCATTGAAGACACTGTCACCTTCACACCGACCGATCCACTGAAACCAGGCACCGGCTACGAGATCGACATCTGGGGATCGGATAAATCCGGGGAGAGCATGGATTGGACCGGGATGCAGGGCCTGTGGGATTTTGTGACCGAGGGAAGTCCGATTGATACAACACCGCCGCGGGTCGATGCGGTGTGGCCGCGAAATGGCGCCACCGGTGTGCCTGTAGTGGGAAAGAGCCCCACATCCAGCTTTACTCTCATTACCGCGGTCTTCAGTGAAGCCATGAACCCGGAAACCTTTAACAACGATAATGTGCTCCTTATAGAAACGGATACCGGAGCAGCATATCCAAAAACACTCTCCTATAATTTGAAAAGACTTGAGGTCATTCCGGATGGCCCGTTGTCCGCAAATACCGAATATGAGGTGCAACTGAAAGGCGGTATCTTGGATGCAGCCGGCAATCAACTGCCGGCAGATATCACATGGAGTTTTACAACCGGAGTTGGGGACACAACCCCGCCGACGGTGGTCAAGACCATTCCGGCATCCAATGAATCCGATGTGGACTTCTGGTATCCCTTGATAAACATCTATTTTGACGAAGAAATCGACCCGGAGACGGTGAATAAAACTACGGTCACAGTAAAAGATGCTGCAGGAAATACACTGGATTTTGTTCCCCGATACATGAGGGGCGAGTATGGAATTATGATCCGCAAAGGCGCATCGCTCAGATTTATGGGTCTTGAAAGAAACCAAAACTACACGGTGGCTGTGGGAACTGGGATCACTGACATAGCTGGCAATGCCCTTGCCGATTCTTATGAGTTTACATTTACAACCGTTCCTGCTGATGGAAACTCCACCACGCGGTTTAATCTCTTTAGAACAAAAAAAGTTGAACGGACGCCCGATGGGGTTACTTTCGATTTTCGCGTGTATGCAGAAGACGACAATTGGTTCTGGCCATGGGAGAAGACCGTGGC
>JANQEY010000049.1 GCA_028278125.1 bacterium
GGGTATTTCTGATATAGAAGGTACCTTCGAAACTAATTCTGTTATTAAAGAAATTACCTTCGGCACCGAATTCCCATTCTTTCTGGAACTCAGGAAGCAGATCAGGGTTACCAAGTGTTTGTCCGGAGAATGCACTGGCTAAGGCGCCTGCTCCAGGATCAAATACAGCCGGGTTGGCAAACCAGGCACTTCTTGTGCTATAGGCTGGTGGGAAACCTGAAGAGGTTGCAAACGCTATTCTGAACTTCAAAAAGTTAATCACATTACTGTTATCCAGTCCGGCAAAGGCCGTTGTAGGAACAAAAGATGCTGAAACACTGGGATAGAGCAAAGAGTGATTTTCTTTTTCAAGGGTCGAGGTCCAGTCATTACGCAGGGCAAGTGTCAAATAAATATAGTCTTTATAATCAAGGGCTGCCTGTCCGTAAATACCGATTGAATTTTCTTCGATAATACGATCAATGGCAAAACCGGATAGTGGGTCAAGACTGGAATTGGTACTAAAGTTACTATGCCTGAAAATACCAAAGACCACCTGTTGAGAACTGGCCATACCGTAACGGTTCCAGCGGTCATTTCTGATCTGGACACCGGCAGTACCTGAAATACTAATATCTTCGGTGATTTTAGTATCCAGCAGGTTAGCCATAAAGTTGTGGTTCCAGATGGTGTTTCTAATGTGAAGATCCCGCAAGAAACCATCCTGGACAAACTGGTTGGAAACCCCACCTTTATTGTTCCAGTATCGTTGGAAATCATGATAGGTATCAAAACCGATTTGATAGGTTAAGTTCAGGAAATTAGTCACATCATAACCAACTTTAGAGTTACCGAAGAAACGATTGGTCGTTGTTTCGTTACCCGCATTATGTAATAACCAATAAGGGTTTTCAATATCGGCTCTGTAGAACACATTCTCTTTGGTAAATGGATTTTCCCATGGAAGACCGGTCAGGTCTAAGTTCCTGGGGAAATACAATAAACGTTGAAGAATGGTAGCAGCGTTAAACGCATTGGCCGCACCAAATAAAGGTGTTTCATAAACGGTTTTAACAAAGTTTAACGAGGCGCTAAAGGTGAACTTATCATGTTTGAAGTCCGCACCTAAACCAACATTGAATTTTTCAAGGTTATTAAACGGGATATAGCCTTCTTCATCGGTATACCCTAGGGTAAAGTTAACGTTTCCGCCTTCAAAACCTTTGGAAACCCCTAAATAGGTATTCATACCGAATCCATTTCTGAAGAAATCCTTGATGTTATCCGGATAAGCCTGGTAAGGAACCTGTAAACCGACAAAATCAGGGAAGATTACTGAATAAATACCTCCACGGTCATAGTGGTGTCTTACCATGTGGTTACCGGAGAATTTAGCACCCCAGTTACCGACATAACCAACATTAATGACATTGTCACCACCCTGGCCCCAGGTGTTTTGGTAGTCAGGAAGTTGAGAAACCTGGTTCATGTAGAAAGACTGGCTTAAGTTAATGGTC
>JANQEY010000050.1 GCA_028278125.1 bacterium
TTAAAGAAATTACCTTCGGCACCGAATTCCCATTCTTTCTGGAACTCAGGAAGCAAATCAGGATTACCAAGGATCCGGCCGGAGAATGCACTGGCTAAGGCGCCTGCTCCAGGATCAAATACAGCAGGATTGGCAAACCAGGCACTTCTTGTGCTATAGGCTGGTGGGAAACCGGAAGAGGTTGCAAAGGCTAATCTGAACTTCAAAAAGTTAATCACATTACTGTTATCCAGTCCGGCAAAGGCTGTTGTAGGAACAAAAGAAGCAGAAACACTGGGATATAATAAAGAGTGATTTTCTTTTTCAAGGGTCGAGGTCCAGTCATTACGAAGGGCAAGCGTTAAATAAATATAGTCTTTATAATCAAGGGCTGCCTGTCCGTAAATACCGATTGAATTTTCTTCGATAATATAATCAATAGCTGCACCGGTCAGTGGGTCAAGACTGGAGTTGGTACTGAAGTTTCCATGCCTGAAAATACCAAAAACCACCTGTTCAGAACTGGCCATACCGTAACGGTTCCAGCGGTCATTTCTGATCTGGACACCGGCAGTACCTGAAATACTGATATCTTCGGTGATTTTAGTATCCAGCAGGTTAGCCATAAAGTTATGGTTCCAGATGGTGTTTCTAATGTGAAGATCTCTTAAGAAACCATCCTGGACAAACTGGTTGGAAACCCCACCTTTATTGCTCCAGTATCGTTGGAAATCATGATAGGTATCATAACCGATTTGATAGGTTAAATTCAGGAAATTAGTCACATCATAGCCAATTTTTGAATTACCGAAGAAACGGTGAGTAACCGTATGGTTACCTGCATTGTTCAATAACCAGTATGGGTTTTCAATATCAGACCTGTAAAACACATTTTCTTTGGTAAATGGATTTTCCCATGGAAGACCGGTCAGGTCTAAGTTCCTGGGGAAATACAATAAACGTTGAAGAATGGTAACAGCGTTAAAGGCATTGGCCGCACTGAATAGAGGAGTTTCATAAGTCGTTTTTACAAAGTTTAAGGAAGTACTGAATGTAAACTTATCGTGCTTGAAATCAGCACCTAAACCAACATTGAATTTTTCAAGATTATTCAATGGAATATAGCCTTCCTCATCGGTATACCCTAAGGTAAAGTTAACGTTTCCGCCTTCAAAACCTTTGGAAACTCCTAAATAGGTATTCATACCGAATCCGTTTTGGAAGAAATCCTTGATGTTGTCCGGATAAGCCTGGTAAGGAACCTGTAATCCTGAAAACTCCGGGAAAATAGTCTGGAGATTCGGAAGATCATAATGGTGTCTTACCATGTGGTTGCCGGAGAATTTAGCACCCCAGTTACCGACATAACCTACATTAATGACATTGTCACCACCCTGGCCCCAGGTGTTTTGGTAGTCAGGAAGTTGAGAAACCTGGTTCATGTAGAAAGACTGGCTTAAGTTAATGGTC
>JANQEY010000055.1 GCA_028278125.1 bacterium
CGGTTACATCATATCAGACAGCTTCTTATGACTGGTCTATTGGTATACATGGTGGAGATTCAGGTAATTTTAAAATCGGTAATGATGAATTCCCAAATATTAATACACGAGTTGTAATAGAAACAGGAACAAACGAAGTATTCAGAATAGATAATTCAGATAATGTAGGTATTGGAGATGCGACGCCTGATGGAAAGTTGGAAGTACGTAACAGTGGTACAGAAGATATACTTAACCTCTATGATGGCACCACCAATGTCCTCTCTGTGCTCGATGGTGGCGATATGGTCGTCAATACGGATGACCTGGTGGTGGATACCAGTGAAGGCAGGGTTGGTATCGGCACGAGCACGTTTCCTGATGCAACCACGGACACCGTATTGGAAACTGATGGCATCATAACATCTGAAAGAACCTTTCAAGCCGGGGTGGTAAATATTTCCACTGCGGCAGTGTCTGTAACATTTGACAGGGCATTTGATGAAGTGCCTTCCGTGGTTGTAACTATGCACCAAGGAGGTAGTGGTGAAAACCCCTATGCTGTGATAACGGCTATAAGCACTACCGGGTTTACGGTGCAAGCATTTCAGAACAATCCTGCCAACAGTGGCGTCGGTTATGGGGCTACTATTCCAGGTTATTGGATAGCTATGGCTCGTACCCAGTAAAAGCAGGAAGTTAAAATGAAAAAAAGCTATATCATCGTTATCATATTTGTCTTTTTTAGCATTCCCTGTTTTGCCCAGCCTGAGAAAACGCTGATTCTTTTGGATGACCGGGGAAAATATGATGTCGGCCTCTTCCTGGAATACCTTGAAGATCCCTCCGGGCGACTGACCATTGCGGATGTAACCTCTCCTGAAATGGATGCCGGGTTTAGGCCAAGCGACCAAAAGACACCCAATTTCGGATTCACAAAATCCGCCTACTGGCTTCGTTTTCGTCTGCAAAACAAGACCGCCGCTACAGATAACTGGATCCTGGAACTGGATTTTGCCCCTTTACATCATATCGACTTCTTT
>JANQEY010000059.1 GCA_028278125.1 bacterium
TTCACCCAGTCGTTGGATACCACGTCTCACATCGCCATCGGTAATGATACCCAGGAGTTCACCATTTTCGTCAACAACGCTGATACCACCCAGGGAATATTTTGTCATCAGAACCAGTGTTTCGCTCATGGTGGTGTCCGGTAGAGTCATTGGATTATCCTCTCCCGAATGCATTAAATCGTCAACATCGAGCAGGAGTCGTTTTCCCAGGCTTCCACCAGGGTGATTTTTCGCGAACTCGTCCTGGGTAACTCCCCTCAATTGCATCAGGACAGAAGCCAGGGCATCACCCATCAGCATTGTCACGGTTGTCGAACTCATAGGTGCCAGTCCGATCGGGCATGCTTCACGTTCGACACCCACATCAATCCAGATGTCGGCTTTTCGTGCTATTCTGCTGGATTCTTCTCCAACCATGGCAACCAGTGTCGCCCCACGATGCCTTAATGCCGGAACCAGGTCAAGCAGTTCATCCGTCTCACCGGATTTACTCATCAGGATTACAACATCACCCTTGCTGACTACTCCAAGATCGCCATGTGCCGCGTCATTTGGATGCAGAAATACAGATACCATTCCGGTAGACCGAAGGGTAGCGTTTACCTTGTTGGCTATCAACCCGCTTTTCCCCGCACCGATGAGGACAACTTTGCCTTCGCATTTGAGGATTGCGTGGACCGCTTGAACAAATCCGGAATTTAACCGGTCTTTAACTGCCTGGGCTGCAGCAATTTCCAAGTTAAAAATTTCGCGAGCTCGTTCGAGGATATCCTGACTGTTATTTTCCATTTCTTTTACCGTTACACTTCCAGATAGTTTAGCGCAAAGTAATAATATGCTGCCAAAAAAGAAAGATTTGATGTCGTTAAAGATTTAATCAAATATCCATTACTGAGTGCAAGCACATTAGTGATGGTTATATACTGTTAAATCATCTTATTGACACATCCACCCTGAAAAACTAACTTGCAAAACTTAATTATGAACCTGGAGAACATACTATCATGCAACAATCGTCACAGGAACGGTTTTTTAATGAATTGGATCTCTGTGTTAACCAATTGAAAGATTTTCTTTTATCTGAACGCTATACAAAACGTTTTCACCCCTCTGATCTTCTTGAAGCGGTAACACTGTATACCGTTTCGGGTGGCAAAAGGTTGCGTCCATCGATCCTGATGTGGTGTTGTGGAGCGGTTGGGGGTGATCCGTCTAAAGCAGTTCCCGCTGCAGCGGCGGTTGAACTGTTCCATACCTGGTCACTGGTTCATGATGATATCATTGATAGAGACAACACCCGGCGTGGCGATGATACAGTTCATGCCCGTTTTCAAAAACTTGCAAAGGATCGCTACACAGGGATTAGCGACGAAGAAGCATATCATTACGGGGTAAGTGTAGCGGTACTGACCGGAGATGTTCAGCATGGTTGGGCCATCTCCATGCTCTCTGAAATGAGCAGGCTGGGCGACCTGGATCCGGAGATAACACTGTTCCTGATTGACAATATTGATACTGAAGTTCTCAATCAACTGGTTGAAGGTGAAATCCTGGATTTCCAGTTTCCGCGATTACCAATAAGCGCTGTTACTCTTGAAAATATCGAGGATATGATCTGGAAAAAAACCGGGGTTCTTTACAGTTTCTGCGCTCGTGCCGGAGCGTTAATAGGATTGGAAACCACCGACCTGGAAAATCCATATGTCCGGGCGCTTGAATCATTTTCCAAAAATTGCGGCATAGCGTTTCAACTTCAGGATGATATCCTGGGCGTTGTAGGCGACAAGAATGTGTTGGGAAAACCGGTTGGGAGTGATATAAGGGAGGGGAAGCGAACTACGATAGTCCACTACTCTTACATGGAAGCCAGTGACAGTGAACGTTCATTAATCGAGAACTCGTTGGGAAATCCTGATGCCAGTGAAAGTGATATTAACAAAGTTGTCAAAATCCTCGTGGAAAGAGGAGGGATCGATAAGACGTACCGGCAGGCCAGGAAATACATTGAAGAAGCCTACCCTCAGCTGGAGGAATTGCCCGACAGCAAGCATCGTGACCTGCTGCGAAACTGGGCTGATTTTATGATATCGCGGAAATGGTAATACTGATTGTAAATATTGTTTATATGTAAAATAAATAATGGTTTGCATGAAATAAATTGTACTCATCTATAACACTCTCACCATTTGTCATCGATAAGTTTGTTATAGCATAAGTGACGATTTATTCGTAAACTCTAACTTTACAATTAAAAACAGAAACAGCTGTGCTAAACGAAACTGTGACATTACTAAATAAGCTCGGGCTACACGCTCGCCCGGCATCACACCTTGTAAAAATTTGTTCAAAATACAAGGATACCTCCATTGAGATCGTTCACAACGATGAAGTAGTCAATGGTAAAAGTATACTTGGTGTTATGATGCTTGCTGCGGGCCAGGGCGCAAGAATAGAATTTAAAGTTGAGGGACCACAGGAAGAGGATCTGATGAAAGATCTTGTCAAGCTGGTCGAAGATAAATTCTACGAGGATTAATCTTTTTAGCTTTACTAGTCATTGATTAGATATACCGGGAAAATTTCCAATAGCTTTTATTTTCACCCCTGTTGTACTAAAAATCTTAGTTTTTGTGACAATATCTGGTAATCCCCGAGCGTAATTATTTGAGGGAACGGAAGTATGGCACGTCAAATTCAATTTCTTGGACAACCTGTAACACCGGGCATTGCGCTGGGTCCGGCTGTTATCCTTGGACGGGAATTACGTGCTGTACCGCTCAGTAAAGTCAAGCCGAAGCAGGTAGATGCAGAGATTGCGCGTCTTGACGATGCCATTCGTCGTGCAAAGCGGGATATAGAAGCACAACGAACGAAGGCGATGAAAACTCTTGGTGAGATAGTCGCCAGGATATTTGAAGCGCACCTGATGATCCTCGAGGACGAAATTACCCTTGGGCAGGTAGCAGACAATATTCGAGACAAACATTATACAGCCCAGTATGCGCTCTGGAGCGTATTCGACGAAATTGCCCGCCGTTTTGCCGCCCAGAAAGAAGAGATTTTCCGTGATCGAGCCCAGGATGTCCATGATGTCTGCCGAAGGATCCTGGGGTATTTAACCGGAAGAAAACTTGACGCTGCGCCGGATGTGCAGGAAGAATCTATTCTTGTAGCAGATGAACTGGGCCCTTCTGACGTTCTCCAGATCGATCCTGAAAAAGTACGTGGAGTTGTCACAGATGTCGGCGGTTCCACAAGCCATACGGCAATTTTGACACGTGTGCTTGGTGTACCCAGTGTAGTTGGACTGAAGAATATTACTTCTCTCGTAAAAGCAAGCGATATGGTTATTATCAACGGCAATTCCGGGAAAGTTTTTCTCCATCCGACGAAAAACAATATCGAAAATTACCGGGAAAAAGAGGCGGTCTACCGTGAATACATCCAGTCCCTGAAAAAGATACACAATCTCCGGGCAAAAACACTGGATGGTCATCGAATAGAACTGGCAGCAAATATTGAGTTACCTGAGGAAGCTCGGAATGTAAAATATCACGGTGGTGAAGGTATCGGATTGTTCAGAACTGAATATCTGTTCCTTGCCGGAGAAGGTGTTCCGAACGAAAAAACGCAAACAGAGGAATATACTCGGGTAGCAAAGGCAGTTTCTCCAAGGCCTGTAATAATCAGAACATTTGATATTGGTGGTGACAAAGCATTTCCGGGTGCTGGGATTCCCCCTGAAGCCAATCCTTTCCTGGGCTGGCGTGCAATCCGGATTGGCTTGGATCGGCCGGAAATGTTAAAAGCCCAGTTGAGGGCGATCTTAAAAGCATCTGCATTCGGAAATATAAAAATTATGTTTCCGATGATTTCGGATGTTGAGGAACTAAGACAGGCCCGAAAATATCTTGACGAAGCAAAAAGAGATCTTGACGCTGAGGGTATTAAATATAAAGAAGATATCGAGGTTGGAATGATGGTAGAAGTGCCGTCAGTGGCACTTCTTGCCGATATCTTTGCTCAGCATGTTGATTTCTTTTCCATTGGCACAAATGATCTCGTCCAGTTTACACTGGCTGTTGATCGTGGAAATGAACAGGTTGCTCATTTACATACTCCCTATCATCCGGCGGTTCTTCAGCTGATAAAGAAAACGGTTGACGCAGCTCATGATAATGGAATATGGGTTGGGATGTGTGGAGAATTGGCCGGAGATCCCCTGGCGACTCTACTCCTGATCGGCCTTGGTCTTGATGAATTATCAACAAGTCCTACCAGCATTCCGGAGATTAAGAAACTGATTCGTTCCTCAACGAAAGAGGATGCGAAACTGATCGCTGACAAGGCGCTAAGAGGGAAGACTGCCACAGAAGTCTATAGTTCATTGCTGAGAACAATGCGAAAGCAGTTTGCAGATATGCCAATCTGGTTCGGGAGAATGCGTAAATGACATACGATGAATCTTGTGATCACTCGAATATGAAACAAAACATCCTTGACTGGGCTAAACAGTTCAAAATGAGCCTGGAAAAAGGGATAGAATATGGAAAAAATTCTCCTGCAGAAGCTCCCCGTTCATTAATCTGGGCTGGGATGGGCGGAAGTGCGATTGGTGGAGATGTCTGCGCATCTCTTGCCTCTGATGTTGCCCCGATGCCGATTATTGTCCACAGGGGCGGCCCCTTGCCAAATTGGGTTGGGTCTGAAGACCGGGTTCTGTTGGCCAGTTATTCCGGGAACACATCGGAAACTCTCGAATCAGCTGAAAAAGCATCAGAGCTTGGGTGTTCACTGGATATAATGACTTCAGGCGGCAAACTGGAGCAATGGGCAAAAGGTCACAACATTCAACCCTGGTTGATTCAAGGTGGAATTCCCCCTCGCGCGGCCTTGGGCTATTCCTTCGGATGCAGCTACGGTGCATTAATTGGTCGAGGTTGGTGCAAGGCTGAAGAAAATGAGTTGAAGGAAGCGTTTGAGATTCTGGAACAGCTTGAGTCGGATTTAAGTATACCTCCTGTCGACGACAATCATGGTCTTGCTGACCTGGTACATTTGTTTGAAGGCCGGGTACCGATGATATATGGTATGGGGCGCATGACGGCTGTTGCCAGGAGATGGGCAGGCCAGATGAATGAAAACGCCAAACGACCGGCTCACTGGGGCGAACTTCCCGAGATGAACCACAATGAAGTTGTTCCTCTCGAAGAAAATTCACCATGGGCGGATAAGGCGTCAATGGTAATTCTTGAGGATCCGGCTTGTCCCGATGATATTCTCAGAAGGGCTGAGGTTACACTCCAACTTGCGCAGGAAGCCGGTTGGAATTGTGTTAAGCTTGTTCCATTTGCTCAATATCCTCTCGGACAGGTATTGCAGCTGATAGTAACCGGTGACTGGTTGAGTTACTGGTTGGCGATAAAGGACGGAATTGATCCAACACCAATAAAATCAATAGATACTTTAAAAGCAGCATTATAATGTTTCATAGGTTCAACCTGGGAATTGTTCTCGTAATTTAAGGTGCTGGAGATTAAAGATGAGTTCAATAAGAGCAATAATTCCAGCGGCTGGTATTGGGAAACGGATGCGTCCCCTGACACATTCGAGGCCAAAAGTATTACTCCCATTAGCCGGTAAAACAATCATCGGTCATTTGATATCCGACCTGGTAAAGGTTGGAATTAATGATATAACGGTTGTTATTGGCTACTTCGGAGAAAAGGTTGCTGAATACTGTGTAGCAAGTTTCCCGGAGGTGTCATTTCGTTTTATCGAGCAGAAAGACAGGCTTGGACTGGGTCACGCGATCGGGATGGCGATACAACCTGGTGATGAAAATGTCTTGGTTGTCCTGGGAGATACCCTGTTTAAAGCTGATATGAGCAAGTTTACAGGTGATGAAGCGGCGTTAGGTCTTGCCAGGGTGGATGATCCAAGGCGTTTTGGAGTAGCGGTTATCGAGAATAATTTTATTATCGACCTGGAAGAAAAACCGGAGAAACCCCGTTCGAATTTTGCGGTATCCGGAATATATTATTTCCCAGATGCTCAAATAGTAAAAGAAGCAGTAGACACCCTGGTGAAAGAGAATATTACGACGAAGGAGGAATACCAGATCACCGATGCGATGCAGTTAATGATAAAAGATAACAACAAATTCAGGCCAGTAATGATTGATGGCTGGTATGATTGTGGAATTCCGGCAACTCTGGTAGAGACTAACAGGATTCTACTGGAAAAAGACCAGTCGTTGTCGTCGGTATCGGAATCGATCCAGGGAAAAAATACTATTATTGATCCGGTTTATATAGATGACTCTGCTGAAATATCTGATTCAGTAATAGGGCCGTTTGTCCATGTCGGCTCAGACTGTAAACTCAATCGAAGCATAATAAGGAACTCCATCATAAATGATAATTCCACCCTGAACCAGGTTCATTTAGAAGACAGCGTCCTGGGGATGGATACGGTGATTGAATCCAAGGGTAAATCCTTTATGCTGGGTGACCATAGTACTATTGAAGAATAGTTGAAAATTCGTACATAGATTTGTTTTCATTTATAACTGAAAAATAGAGGGATACACAAATGGCAGATTTTTTATTTTCCAGCGAGTCCGTAACAGAGGGACACCCTGATAAACTCGCTGACCAGTTAAGCGATTCCGTACTGGATGCAATTTTAACTGAAGATCCATTTGGACGTGTGGCTTGTGAATGTTTTGTCACAACCGGGATGGCATTAATCGGTGGAGAAATTACTACTACAACATATGTAGATATTCCCACCCTGGTCCGCCAGGTAATTGAAGACATCGGTTATACAAATTCAGGAATGGGTTTTGACGCTGCGACCTGCTCAGTATTAACGACGATTGACCAGCAAGCGAATGATATTGCCATGGGCGTCGACAGGGCTGGCGCGGGTGACCAGGGAATCATGTTTGGTTTTGCCTGCCTGGACACGAAGGAACTGATGCCATTGCCGATTCAACTGTCGCATAAACTTTCCCGGAAATTGACTGAATTAAGGAAAGGCGGTACAATTCCATGGTTGCGTCCTGACGGTAAAAGCCAGGTAAGTGTTAAATATGTTAAAGATAATCCTGAACAAATTACTACTGTAGTTATTTCTACCCAGCATCATCCTGATGCTACCCAGGAAGAAATCCACCAAACGATCAAAGAGAAGATCATCATGGATATTCTGCCTGCAGATATGGTTGATGAAAATGACCTCAATATTCATATAAATCCCACCGGGAGGTTTGTCCAGGGTGGCCCGCATGCAGATGCAGGCCTGACCGGCCGAAAAATAATAGTGGATACTTACGGTGGATTTGCGCCACATGGTGGTGGATGTTTCAGCGGTAAGGATCCGACAAAGGTAGACCGCAGTGGTGCATATATGGCTCGTTACGCGGCTAAAAATATTGTCGCGGCCGGATTGGCTGAGCGTTGTACCCTGCAGCTTGCGTACGCAATTGGTGTAGCGGAACCCGTCAGTTTCCTTGTTCGTACACATGGGACGGGTAAGGTAGATGACGCAAGGATCAGTGAAATAGTTGCCAAACACCTGAACTTTACACCGGCGGGAATTATAGACCATTTGAACCTCCGTCGTCCAATCTACAGGCCAACATCTGCCTATGGTCATTTTGGCCGTGAAGACGAAGGATTCACCTGGGAACGTACTGACGAACTGGCTCCTCTTCTCGCAAAAGAGGCGTAGTTAACGTTTAAATAGCAGGACTTTAAACATAGTTTACATCTGCAATTTTTATTTAGATCATAACATTCGATTATCCAGGATGAATTGAACTGGTTCTATTTATTTCACCCGGATAAAATACCGTGGACTTAAGGAGTAGAAGGTGAAAGCAACTGAATGCGAAGTCAGGGACATGAACCTGGCTGACGAAGGGCTGCGCCGAATAATCTGGGCAGATAACAATATGCCGGTTTTGCGGCAAATCCGTGAAGAATTTCGTCGTGAACAACCTCTCGACGGAATTCGCATGGGAGCATGTTTACATATAACAGCCGAGACCGCAAATCTCGCAAGAACTTTAAAAGCCGGTGGAGCTGACGTTGTACTCTGTGCGTCCAATCCTCTTTCAACACAGGACGATGTGGCAGCTTCCCTGGTACGGGATTATGATATTCGTGTCTACGCAATTCGTGCTGTGGACACAGCAGGCTATTATCGCCACATGGTAGCAACTGCCGAGCATAAGCCACATGTCACAATGGACGATGGCTGCGACCTGGTAACACTCATCCATGAAAAATACAGCGGTCAGATCCCGGAGATGATCGGGTCCATGGAAGAGACCACTACCGGTGTTATTCGCCTGAGAGCGATGGAAAAGAGTGGTGTACTTGGTTTACCTGTGATTGCTGTAAATGACGCAAAAACCAAGAACATGTTCGACAACCGTTATGGAACAGGTCAGTCAACTGTAGACGGAATTATTCGTGCTACGGATATCCTTCTGGCGGGTAAAAATGTCGTTGTTGCCGGTTACGGATGGTGTGGACGTGGATTTGCAACTCGTTGCCGCGGTATGGGTGCAAAAGTGATTGTTACCGAAGTTGATCCGGTAAAAGCACTTGAAGCGGCAATGGACGGTTTCCGGGTAATGCAGATGGAAGAAGCTGCCGAAATCGGTGATCTTTTCTGCACTCTTACGGGTAATAAGCACGTTATCCGCGGAGAGCACTTCAAGAAAATGAAAGATGGGGCGATAGTAGCTAATAGCGGCCACTTTGACATCGAGATAGACATCCCGGCTCTGAAGGAACTGGCGAAACGCGTTAACAATGGTGTTCGTGAAAATGTGGATGAATATACATTGGAAAACGATCATCGTGTATTCCTGCTTGCCGAAGGACGTTTAATCAATTTGGCAGCCGCGGAGGGACATCCTGCATCTGTAATGGATATGAGCTTTGCCACTCAGGCACTCTGTACTGAGTACATGGTCAAAAATGGTAATGAGCTGGGTAAAAAGGTATACGATCCTCCTCTTGAAATTGAAGACAAAGTCAGCAGGTTAAAATTATCTGCGATGGGTCTGGATATTGATGAATTGACAGAGGAGCAGATTTCTTATCTATCAGATTGGCAGGAAGGAACCTGATCGGAATTATTAATCTGAACTAATGATATCTGGTTTTATATCTAGATTATTAACAGGCGCAGGCAATCAAACTCGGGAGGATCGATGAGCAAGTTTAAAAACAGTCCTCCATTAAGCCGGGTAGTTTTGCTTGCGCTATTTCTTTTGATGCTCCTTTTCCAGGTAAACTGCACCCTGGAACAACCAGGGATGCCGATATGGGATGTAAAAGTAGCAATCCCGTTCAGCGTTCAAAGATATGGATTGGACAGCCTGATCTCCCGTCCGGATGAGCTTCGTCCGGACATAGATGTCGGAAGTGATGATTACAGCTATAATGGGATAGATACTCTCGCCGGTGGGTTGTTAAAATTCACCTTCCATGATACAATTGAAGAGATCACCCTTGCCGATTCTATCCTGGAATATAATAACCAGGACACAACCGACTACTCGGTTTATGCGAGAACAATTGAAATCGGGCCATCTACTCCAATTGTGGGAAGGCTTCCAATTGAGGATATATTTACAGATTTCGAAGAAAGCGGGTTATTCCCGGTAGACACTCTCTTTATTCCCGGTGCATCCGCAGAAGTCGCTTTTGAATCATTTGATGACATCCAGTCTGTCCAAGTTATCGAACCGGATGGTGGCGAACTTGAACTGACAATGAGAAACGAAATGCCGTTACGCTGGACAAGGATAGATGTTCAACTTGTGCTGAATGAACCAGGTTTTCCATTAATCGGTACCGCGACATTTCAACCGGTTCAGCCATTTTCACAACAGACCAGGTATATTGATCTTTCAGGTTTAACAATTACACCAAACATTCTTGTATTCGTTGACGGGTATGGTCCCGGCCAGGGTATGGTCGAACTGGAAGCTTCACACGGGTTGGAATTTACTGCCACATATGGAATTTTAAGATGTGATAGAGTTACCGGTATAATCGAGCAACAGGATCCGAAACGTCAGACAGAGTATGTAGAATTTAAAGACGAAGATGACTGGATTACACGTGCACGATTGACAAATGGCATTCTCAGGATTCACATGAACAACATGTCTCAGACACGTGATTCCATCTATGTCACAATACCTCATCTTTTTCCCTATCGAAATGCTATCCCGGATACACTTGATACTTTAAAAATCTCATTCCTTCTTTCTCCTTCCCAGGAAATCGGTGGTACAGCAGATACACTGATCAGGTTAGGTGAAGAATTCGGAGAGGGTGAGTTCCAGAATGACTACCTCTTTAAAATGGAACTGCCGGCTAATTTTGATCAGCCCGATCCGGAAAACCAGGAAATGGAGCTGCTGACAACCATCATTACTCTTGGCGACGATGATGAAATGATAACAATAACAGACCAGGATTCTGTTTCAGTGATATTTGTTCTTGAAGATTTTGAATTTGAATGGTTGTATGGTGTTGCGAAGAATACAGAGATTGAGCTGACAAAATTCGAAGAATATGTAGATACCTGGGAAGACAGTGATGTTGATAGAGCTGACCTGACACAATTTATCAACTTTGATGACGCGGCGATCCTTGTTGATCTGTCCGGGTCATCGTATAACACCCCGATCAAACTCGAGCTTGATGTAACTGCTGTCAATAGTGGACTTCAAGGTTCAGACAGATACTACAATGTAGTATTTGAGGAATATTTATCTCCCGGACAGGATACTCTCTATATTGGGGGACCGTACAATCCTGATCCACGGGTTGTCGAATTGCTTAACATATATCCCGATTCCATAGTCATTGAAGGCAGTGCATATGTAGGAAGAGAACCATTTTTTAACAGTCCTTTCTATCCATACAACCCATATCCATTGTCGCGGGATGATCGTTTTGTCGGTTCTATTACCCTGGATGCACCGATCAGCCTCAGCATAGACAGTACGGCCATAATTCACGCCAAAGTAGAGAGACTCGATGAAGAGGAAGAAGACGATAAGAACGATGAAGATGACGAGAATCTGGAAGACAGGCTAAGACAGGTTACAGTACTAAGTTATGTAAATAATCATCTCCCGTTTGGCGGATCTGTATATATGATGGCCGGCAGCTTTCAGGATGCCGCATCCGCAGAGGCTTCGCTGGTATATGACAGCCTTGAAACCTTTAAGCTCCTTGATCCGATAACCGTAACTGCATCGTGTGTTGATCGTATAACAGGCAAAGCAAACGGTGCAAGATTAGATACATTAATCACCATTTTGGATAGTGATGGTGTTAAAACGCTTTTCCAGGACAGTCTTTATTATCGCCAAATCTTAAAACTAGATCCTACACCGGGAGTAGTCAAAGCATTCGAACGAGATTACCTTGAAGTAGGAATGATAATAGAGTTTGAATACCGAATTAAAAGAGATGAGGACGATTGATGCACTCCCGGGTACGTTTTTTTGCAACATTGACAATATTAATAATTAGCCTGTTGCTGAGCTTCACCTCAAGTTTCGGGCAAAGATCCGTCCAGGGAAAAAGTGTTTCTCTTGGTGGTGAACCGGGTGTTACTGTTCGCGGTGCAGAAGCCATAGGTTGGAACCCGGCCTTCCTGGCTTTTTCTGATGCTCCCAGGTATTCATTCTACACACCTGTGATTAATGCCGGATCCAGGCTTTATAACAACTCTTTCAGTATTTCATTGATTAATAAATACTTCCAGGAGGATAAATATTTAAATACCCGGGCAAAGCAGGATATCCTTGATCACGTTCCGGATGATGGTTTAGCGATTAGAGGAGACATGTCAACGTTCGCAGCGGGATTCAGTTTTCCCACCCAATACCTGATGATGGCAATAAACGTCGATGTATTCAGTTATTCAGATGCTGAGATTGATAAGGATTTTATAAAACTTGGTTTATTCGGCAGTGGATTTGAGGACCTTGGAAAGGAACGGCATTTCGATAAACTTGAAGCCGAATCTATCACGTATGCGCGTGGATCGATTACGGGCGCTAAAAGATTTCTTGAATCAGAGATGATCGAAAATACAGATTGGCTTGATGAACTGACGGTCGGATTTACTTTTTCATATACGATGGGGCTTGCGTACCTGAACGTAAAAGAAGCATCTGCAAGCATTTACACAGCATATGGGGAAGTGGATGGCAACGGACTCCTGGTGGCGGATACTTCAAGGTCAGGGTATGGTGTTGGATTAGACCTTGGATTAGCTACAAAAATCCTCAATAGGCGCGGGATTATTGGCTTAAGTCTAATCAATCTCGTCAACACTGTTCACTGGACAGATGTTGGAAGAAACTTGTATAATTTTGAGACTGATTTTCGTACCTGGTGGGGTGACCCAATCTCAGCACCATCATATGAGGGTATAGATGATATTGAAGATTGGATAGATGAAAACTTCCCCCATGAAGATACAATAGATACACTAGAAGAGGTAAGTAGTAAATTGCCATCGAGCCTGATTCTGACCGGTGGCTGGTACTTAAAACAGGGATTATTACTGACAGGAACCTACCGGCAGGGATTAAATCATACTGCGGGAAGTATGGTGGCTCCACGTTTTACTGTGGGTGCAGAATATATGCTCACACCAAAGTTTCCTGTTCGCACAGGGCTGGGTATTGGCTCACGTGGTGGGGTAACACTTGGTGGTGGGGCAGGGATACGTGTTGGTCCCTGGCATTCAGATATTGGATTTTCCTATGAAGGTGGATTATTCAATTATACTCGTGGATTAACATTCGCCATGAGCACCAGCTTTTTCTTCGGGATGCCCTCGATGGATCCGTTTATAAACAGCCAACCTCAACAGCGAAAGCAACCGAAGAAAAAGAGCGAAGACGAGTTCATCAAGTACGATGATGAATAGACTCAATTCTATTTAATCAGCATTACTTTCTTGATTTCCTTAAACCCGGAATTCGAACGGACACTCAAGAAGTATAACCCCGAGCTGAAATTATCTGCTCGCCATCTGAGCTGATGGTACCCTGTCTGCATATACTCGCTATTCAGAACAGCAACCCTTTGCCCGATCACATTATACACTTCAACAACTACATTATTGCTGAATGGTACAGCGACAACGACGTTCAGGGTTGGATTGAAGGGGTTAGGATAAGTTGACTCAATAGCCCACTGGGTCGGCGTCTCAAGTAATGCGTTATCTTCAACATCGTCACCTTCCCATTCAATATCAACAGGGCCTGCAGCAACTGTTTCCCCTTCGTCGTAGCGAGCAGTAACCGTATAACTGTAAGTACCGGCTTCCTCCAGGTTGTCCTGGTATTCAAGATCCTGGGTGTTTCCGATTTCAGTGTAGTTGCTGTAAATTACAAATGAGATAAATTCATCAAGTTCGTCACCCGTTGAATTCAGAAGTTCTGGTGGATCGTGTTCCCAGCTTAGCGTAACAATTCCTTCCAAGGTATCAAGAACGGCCTCGAGGTTTGCCGGTGGATAAATATCCGACTCATAAGTATCACCCGGTAATCCGGGAATTATCTGTACATCACCCTGATAAAGGCCTAGTACGCCCTTGATATTCATCCAGTCACCTGTTGAATATCCGGATAAATCGATACCTGTTGTTTCATAAATCCTGATTTCAATATCACCGGAACCATCATCCATCTGAATTGTGTAGCTTCCCTCTTCAGGAGGATCGTTCAGGAACTGTCCTGTTACCCTGACCCATGATCCCTCCATTGCCTGTCTTAAAGCCATATCACCAGTTGATGCGTTGTAGGGCTCAGGTTCGGGATTTCCAGTTGATACGATATCGTACCAGTAGTCAATTATCTCTGTAACTCCAAAATACTCTTCGATCAATCCGGAGACTCTTATTTCCGTACCCCGGTTAAGAATCTCTTCAGGTGCAGCCTGGTCATAGCTGAAAAGTTTGACACCATATCCTGTATCATCCTGGATATAGAACTCGGTATAAACATTGGTTGTTGAATTTACAGGCAGGGTAACGGTTCCTGAGGTGGTGATCCAGGTGCCCTCGGTAAGTTCAGCCTGCAGAGTTTGTATTGAAACTTCAGGAATTGGCACAAGGTTAAAATCGACAACCGTTTGTTCTCCAACATTGACCTCGTTGCCCTCGCTCAATTCCTGCTCGAAACCGACGGCTTTTACCTGCACGTTATAAATTCCCGCTGGTAAATCGAAGAATGAATAATATCCCTCTTCATTTGTATATGCAGCACTTGTTGAATCCTCGTCAACCCTTGAGAATTTTACTTCAGCACCTTCAACAGGATTCCCATTATCCGAATTAAATACATTTCCTGCAATTTCACCTGTGGTGATCTCTTCCCATTCAACTGTAAGTGTGTATGATGGATCAGAAATACCTTCGTCCCAGTTAGCAACTACATAGTATTCATACACCCCGTAATTCGGAAGCGTTTCGATGAAGCTTTCATCTTCTGTCCTGTCAGCTTCCAGGTTATTCCTGTAGATGATAAACTCGATAAAATCATCCAATTCATCTATTTCATTGTTAACATCTTGCCTGATATTGTAGGAATAGATCGAGGTGCTGCTGAAGTGAATGTATTCATCCTCGGTAACGGGTTGAAGAGTATTTTCTCCTGGTAAAGCATTTACAGCTATTACCTGGTTATGAATATAGGCTTTAGCCCTGACCATCACATCAGCGTTGTAACCCATGTTGTTAACAGGAATCCACGTTTCATAGTTTGCGTCACTGTAATAGCTGACCAGTTGGACAGGATCATCTTCATCAGCTCCGATATAGGGACCGCCGGGATTTGGGTAGGCAACGGTGACCCAGAACCTGTTAGCGAATTCCAGCTCGAGTTGCGAAACGTCATGTGTCAGCCAACCGTCTCCATCCGGTGTCAACTCATCGGATTCATAAATCAGCATTCCAGGTTCAGTAAGGTTTTGACCACCGTCCCAGACCATGAATTTGACATTATTCATCGGCACAACATCATCGCTGAATAAGTATGCTGACACTTCGAGCAGATGACATTCGCCATTCAATGAAAAACGGTTGCCGATGGTTGATCCCTCCAGTTCTTCCTCCGATATAAATATGCCGTCTTCAGCGGTTCCGTCATCGAAGTCAAACTGGCTGTACTGGTTTGATTCCAGGTTCCAGTAGAGTGCGATATCACCATCTACTTCATCCAGATCAGCCACCAGGTAGTAAGGCTGATGAAGTGAAACATCAATATCGAACGGGCCATAGAGATTATTATCCTCATTCGTTTCCTCGACGATATCATCTGAATCAACCAGGAAATACATAGAGTAATTACCAAGGTCGTCGTATGTTGTTGAACCTTCAATAACCACTGATTCAAGTGCAGCTAAATCAGTAATTTCCCAGGAAATATCGCCAATATCTCCGCTATCCGGGGGAGTGTCTGTATCGTAAAACCACTCTACATATACCGTGTCTACATCAGAACCGCCGAAATTATTCAAAACGAATGAAACATCAATGTTTTCGTCAGGTTGAGCTTCCGAGGGGGTAATTAAAATATCTGATATAACCAGGTCCGCATTCCCTGCGAAAATTTCTACCAGGAAGGGACCATCAACGTTATTATTTTCATTGGCTTCATCAATGCGTACATCGGTATCAACGATGAAATACATCTGTTTAATACCGACATCACCATATGTGACTGTTCCATCGAGAGCAAATGTTTCATCCGGAATCAGCCCGGCGATTTCCCAGCTGAAATCACCAAATTCGCCAATATGTGGTTCTTCCTCCAGTTCGTAGAACCAGTCCAGCCTGAAAGGATTCGCTAGTGTACCGCCTATGTTTTGTACTGTTACGCTGACAGATATTTCCTGTTCAGGCAACGCAATTTCGGGAGTAATCACAACCTCGGAAATTACAAGGTCTGGTCCAAGGGGAAGAACAGTAATGGTATACGGACCATCTATGTTATTGTTCTCATCAGTTTCACTGACGGTATTATCTGTATCGACAATAAAGTAGTTTTGAGCTTCAACTGCAGAATCATAAGATACATATCCCGTGAGAATAATGTTCTCACCACCGGGAATGTTGTCGATTACCCAGAAATGATCACCCACATCACCAATTTGAGGGGTTTCTTCTTCGTTGTAAAACCAGTCAACCCTGAAAGAGCCACTCTCGAACTCACCCGAATTTTCCACTGTAAGTGAAACTTCAGTTTCTTCATTCTGCAGTATCTCATCGTCAGAGATCACTATTTCGAGAAATGATAATTCCGGGGCTACCACATTCAATGTGTGAGGACCTTCGATGTTATTCTCTTCATTAGATTCATTGATATTGTTATCAGTGTCGACAATAAAAAACATGTTCATATCACCGATATTATCAAAGGATATTTCAGCAAAGAGAGTAATATTCGATTGAGCCGAAAGCTGGGGAATGTTCCAGCTGAAATCACCCTGATCACCAATTTGGGGTGGTATATCGAGGTCGTAAAACCAGTCGATATCGAACGCCCAGGCATCAGCATCATCCAGGTTTTCAACAGTAACAGATACTTCGACCGTTTCACCGGGTTGAGCAGTTTGTGGATTTAACGTTACCGCTGTTATTTCAAGATCAGGATATGCTACATCTATTATCTCTACATCAGAGATATTATTATTTTCGTCTGATTCCGTAACATTATTATCGGTATCAATAACAAAGTACATCTCCTTTTGACCCGGAGAATCATATGAAATATAACCGTCTACAGTGATAAGCTGGAATGCTTCTAAACTATCAATGTCCCAGGATTCATCGCCATGATCACCTATTCCGGGTGGAGTAGCGGCATCATGGAACCATTCGACAGAAAAACTCTCAGCATCCGTTAATCCTTGATTCAATATTGTAACAATGGCATGAACATCGTCACCAGGCTGGGTCTGTTGAGGGACTACTGTTATTTCAAAGATAACAAGATCAGGATAGGCGACTTCAGCAGCATGAGGTCCGGATATATTATTGGTTTCATCTGTTTCATCAAGTACCTGGTTGTTATCGGCAATAAAATACATCTGTTTATAACCGACGGTATTGTACACTACCTGCCCCTCAAGCACTATGGACGTTTGTGCTAATAAACTTTCTACTTCCCAGGTATCATCTCCTTCATCGCCAACCTGTGGTGCAACCTGTTCATCCTGGAACCACTCCACATTAAATGTAGATGCTTCAGTTATACCCAGGTTTCTGACCGTAACCTGCACGTTCGCAGTATCACCCGGCAGTAATGTATCAGGATCAATTGTCACTTGGATTATCTGTATGTCCGGTAAATCCACAACCACTTCATGTGGTCCGGAGATATTATTGTTTTCATTGGACTCGTAAACATCCTGGTCAGTATCAACGATGAAATACATATTCATTGTACCGGTTTCATCGAACGCTACATCACCCTCCAGGTCAGTATGAGCACCGGATGGCAGCTGAACAATATCCCAGCTATAGTCCCCATTTTGTCCGATTACCGGCGGATCATCTTCATTGTAGAACCAGTCAACCGCGAAGTCAGTTGCATCTACTTCGCCCGTATTTTCAATTGTCAATTCAACATGTACGTTTTGTCCTGGAAGCACTATTGAAGGGAATATGTCCACATCGGTTATTTGCAATTCGGCGGGATCGGGCGGTTCATCACCCTCAACTACTATATTATCAATTCCCCAAAATAAACCCCAATTCTCCAGCGAATCGTCATATCTGAAACGGATTTTAACATCAGGCTCATTCGTTGCGAATGCAGAAATGTCGATTTCAATCGGGTAATCTCCCCTCGTTTCGGCAAAAGTGAATACAGTGTTCCAGGTAGTACCACCGTCGCTCGAGACTTGGACATATCCGTATTCCTCAATCCACAACTCAAAATAGGAATCGAAAATTAGGTCAATGTCTACCAGGCCTGAACAATCAAAAGATGGACTTATTAGATGATCAACAGTTCCTGCGAGTGCAGTATTCGCATCAATAATCATGAACGCCGGAACCAGGTCATCTAATCCGATAACTGTTTCACGTATCCACGAAATACCACCGCCGTCAACGTCAACAATAGTCCAACCTTCAGTGCCATCCTCAAAATTTTCACTGAAGACAATCTCATCCAATTCATCTGGATTTTCAGTCCCATATCTATCAACAAAATCCGACACTTCGGGTATTGTCGGATTTAGTTTGATTGCTGAAGATCTCAACGTTTCTCTCTGATCAGCATTTATAGCGTTTGTGAGAAAAAGAGAGAGAAAAAAAACAAGAAGCATCCCATGATTCGTTCTCATAGGTACTCTCCGTTTTAAGTTTGCGGTAAGTGTATAATCCAGGGTACTTGTATATAATGTAAATGGAAATCGAATAATTTACAATTCGATACTGAATTTAATGAATATTCATGAAAAATGATGTAATATTATTATAGATAAACAGTTGAATTTTGTTACACAAAAGAGTGTTGGAGAGTTACCGGCAGAAAGCATTCATTATTTGATCGAGAATTTTACTCCAACTCCAGGAATAATTCCCTGGTCGTCTTTTAGAATGGCAGGTTGTAGTACAACGTTTGAGGTTTGCAGGTGGAAATCTATTTGTGACGCGAGGTAAATGGAAGCACAGCCAATCCCCCAATACCATGTTCTTTTATACCATTTATTGTAAGTGTCGTAAGCTGTATTAAAATCGGATTCATTCTCATTGCGAGAGACCTGGTAGTATTCATCTCTTTTTTCAGAAGTTACAGTGAATGAATAAATAAATCCTGAAACTGCTGCGCCCTGGATGACAGTCCAGAACGATCCACGAACCGGTCTACCTTCAAGAATAAATCCGGAACCAGGTACAGCCAGATTTAGAATTGTAGAAGATGTCTTTTTTCTCAATTCCTCGTCTGAAAATTCAAGGTAGCTGTTTATACTTTCATTGATTTTATCCTGGTCTTCTTTCGTAGCTTTGTATTCTTCAAGTACTTCCTGGAACACTTCATGGATTTTTGGAGGAACAAAAACAGGATCAAGTCTAATCCCCGGGTTTATTGATATTGCTTTCTGAAAATCATTTTTTGCGGCATCGTTTCTTCCGGTTAACACTTCTACAAAACCGAGATAAATATGAGCAGCCATCTTGATATTTTTGTCTTCATGATCTTCTCTAAGCAGCCTCAGTGCTTCAATTTCAAGCTCAGTAAAATTCCCACTGGTAAATAGGCTGTCGAGGGCTGCATTAAGCTCTGCGGGACGGGCGGGAGGAATTTGTCCCAGGGCAATATCGACTGATTGGAACAGAATAATTCCAGCAATAATTGTTAAGTATTTGAGCTCTAAGAAAGGCTTTTTCATGGCAATCGGAGAAGTTTTATAACCTTCCTGGTATCGCCCTGCCTGGCAGCAAGAAAGTACACGCCAGCAGGTGCAATGTCCCCTGCTATTTTTCCATCCCAGGTCAATTCGCTACCAGTGGGATCGTTTATTTTACCAGACCAATCAATCAGTTTTCTTCCCAGCAAATCATACAGGATTATTTCAGTTTGCCCTGCATAATCCAGGTTGGAAAATGACAATCTGATTTCTCCATTTGACGGATTAGGATAAGCATTGATTCCTATCTCACCGGGAATTACTATTTTGTTGTCGCTCCTGGCATTGTAAAACGTTGGATCAGGCCAGATGATGGTTTCTTTCAACAAAACCCTAGTGTCTGTCGCCTCTTCAACGTAAGAACCACCTGAGATTAAAATGTAGTCGACACCGTCAATAGAGAATGTAGCCATTCCATGATTTGACCTGCCATACGGGAGTGACGTTAAATATGTAGTGATGCTCCAGTTATCATACATTTTTAGTATGTTGTGGGATTCTCCGCCAGGTTTTACCCCACCTGAAATAAGTGCAACATCACCTGAGTCTTCAGTGATTGTTGATACAGCCATCCCTGCAAGGGGGTAGACCAGTGTATCAATAGCAGCCCAGCCATCTTCACCATAGACATACCTGTCCCTGAGTGGGCCAAAGTAAAAACCACCGAATACACATAATTGATCATTTAATACAATTGCACCATGAGAAGCCCTGGGAACCGGTATCGGATCAAAATCAGTATCAAAATTAAGAACAAGGCCTGATTCATCAGGTGTGACAAGTACAACACCGCTTAGAAAACCTTCTTCACCCTGGAAGCCACCGGTAACTGCAATAGTTGTATCCCCCAGCACAACCGCTCGTGCTTCTTCCCTTGGCGGAGTAAATACTTCATTGTCTCCAATATCGTGATACCAGAAATCCTGTCCGGGCCACCATATTTCGATTGTTTCCAGGTATTCACCGTCATCATTTCTACCGCCGATGACATATATTTTTTCATCGAATACTACCGCGGTGGCGCCAATCCGTGCAAGGTCAAGTGAAGGCGCCGGATCAAGCCATTCGAAAGTCTCAAAACTGAACCTGAGAACGTCATCACTGGCGGTTGTTGCATCATTATAGGCGACACTACCACCGATAAAATAGGCGATGTTATCAAGTACAACCACTGCCATTTGTTCACGGGGGGTGGGCAGATCAGGCAGAGTATACCAGTCCGCCTCTGTTGAGAAAGCGCAAGTGATTATTAATAATATTATTATAAAATATTTCATAATTTATTGTTCCATCACGGACTTTTTACACTATCATTTCTTGCAAAGGCTGTGCCTTCCTTAAGCATATCAACTGATAATTCCAGGCTGTCACCGGAAGAAAGCATTATCTCCCGGTTAACCTCCCCGAAGCGTGGATGTGTAAAACGTAAAACATGTTTACCGGGGGAAAGATACAAAGGTCTTGTTAATGGAGTTTCGCCTGCAAGAATATCATCAATATATAAATACGCCCATGGGTCGACTGTGATAAATACTATCCCGGTTCTTGAAATTAATTCAATCGAAACATTGGTAGTATCTAAAGCGTATATAGTTGTATCCATTACAATTGGGGGAAATCCAGGATTAATAAAAGTAATTCGAACATCTCCCTGGGGAAGTTTTACGGGTCTTAGTCCCGGAGTATTCCCAATCCTGCTGTCGTTTATTTGTATCTCTGCCCAGGGCCTGGATTGAACCACCAGGATTCCCGAATCCGGAGTGGCAATTTCGTTATCAACCATTTCAACCGGACTATTATTTTCGATTAATATGTCTTTTTGGCTGATCTCACTACTTTCGCTCTCGAGTTCGGGAGTGACTTCATTTTCTATGTATCGAGACGCTACATCTGTGTCTACTGTGCGCACCCCTGTGAATTCGGGAGTATTTTGTAGATTATTTTCCTCAACATTTACTTCCAGGGGCTTTTCCTGCTGTCTTTCAGCGTCGATATCAGTTGTATCTTCAGTATTATACTCTTTAAAAACACTGTCTTGTTTCTCTCCGGGAACAAGATCAGGTGGTTCAATAGGTGATTCTTGCGATGGCTTTATTATCTGGATCAAAGTTGCCAGTAGAAGTGCTAACGCTATTGCCGGTAACAGGGTAGCCGGGATTTTGAACCAGGCAGGTTTTTTTCTTGGTTGAGATTCAGCTTCTGGTTCTTCTTCCTTTTCGGTAATCAATTCGAGCAACGCAGCTAAAGCATCGGAAGCGTTATTCCACCTGTTTTCCCTGTCTTTTTCGAGCAGTTTTGCAATCCACTCTGAGAATCCCTCCGGGAGATTGTCCAGGATAGTATCCAGGACCGGCGCGTCTTCCGTTCGAACTCTTTTCAGTGTATGAATCAGGTCTTTATCTTTAAAAAGTGTTTTTCCAGTTAATGCTTCATGGAGTAAAACCCCGGCAGCAAAAATATCAGCCCGTGCGTCAATTTCCTTCCCCGATGCCTGTTCAGGAGCCAGGTAACCGGGAGTACCGACAACCGCTCCAGGAATTGTAAATCTCGGATCGTATCTGCCTGTAGCAAGTCCAAAATCGGTTATTCTCGCAAGTCCCGTTGCAGTCATTCGAACATTGGCAGGGCTTAAGTCACGGTGAACAACTCCTGCCTCATGGATAGCGGTTAAGCCGTTCAGCAGGTCTTTTGCAAGTTTAATAACTCGGGGGAGAGGGAGCTGGCCTTCACGTTCCAGCATGGATTCCAGGTCTTCGCCCTCAATCCACTCAATTGCTACAAATGGTCTTCCATCAGCTTCACCAACACCGTAAATCCTGGCCGCGTTAGGGTGATCCACCGAAGCACCGAGACGAGCTTCACGTCTCAATCGCCCCGCCATCTCTTCATCACCCTTATGTTCCGGATTGAGCCATTTAATCAGCGTACGTCTCCCGAGAACACGGTGGCGTGCTTCATAAACGGTAACCCATGGACCTCGACGAAGTTCACGGATTATTTCATAATCAGGACCAATACGACCAATCATTTAAACTTCCAGACCCTCTTCCTTCCATTCCTTAATCAGGTTCTGCAGATATCGCCGGCTGATATTGAGAATCCTTGCGGCTTCACTCCGGTTACCACCTGTTTCCCCAAGGACACGCAGGATATGAGTTTTTTCTGCAGCCTTCAGGGTTAAATCTTCAGGTCCTTCGTCACCTTCGGCACTCCTGGTGAATATCAGGTGCTCTGAAGTAATTGTTGTTCCAGGACATAGAACTACAGATCTCTGAACAGTTCGTTCAAGTTCGCGAACGTTTCCAGGCCATTTTGAACGTGTCAGGATGGACAAAGATTCACGGCTGAAACGTACATGACCTCTGCCCACCTGTTCACAGTACCGCCTTAAAACTTTTTCCGCTATCAATGGTATATCTTCACGTCTTTCGCGGAGGGGAGGAACACGGATTTCGATACCGTTTATCCTGTAATACAGGTCTTCCCTGAAATTTCCCTCTTTTACTTCAATTGCAAGGTCGTGATGAGTAGCGGAAATTATCCGAACATCCGCATGGAGGTTTTTTGTGCCCCCGACTGGCTTATACTGACCATCCTGGAGAACCCGAAGTAATTTTGCCTGGATTCGCTGGGGTATATCTGCCACTTCATCCAGCATCAAAGTACCGCCGTCAGCCAGTGTCAATAAACCCGGTTTATCCTGGTGGGCACCTGTGAATGATCCTTTCACATGACCAAACAGTTCACTTTCGAGCAGCTCTTCACCAAGGTTACCTGCAAAAAGTGCCAGGAACGGCTTATCATGCCTTTGTCCGGCTTTATGGATGGCACGTGCAATCAATTCTTTACCCGTACCGGATTCCCCGTTGATTAAAACGGGCAGGTCTGTTGGGGCGACACGTTCCATGAGGGCAAAAACCTGTTCCATCGCCTTTGACTGCCCGATAATTTCCTCGAACGCATATCTTCCGGCCTCACGTCTTAGGCGGATATTTTCATCCTGCAAAGCTGCGACGGTTTGCGCCTGGTCGATTGCCTGGGCTGCCAGGGCACCAAACAAAGCAAGGGCATCCAGCGATTGTTCTGAAAAGGCGTTTTGTCCTAGGCGGCTATCGAGGTACATGGCACCGATATTATCATCACCGAGTTTTAACGGAACGACACCCACAGACCGGATATCGTGCATAATGATCGACGAAGCTCCCGCGAAACGTGGATCCTGGCGAGCGTCTTCAGTTAATACAACATGACCTTTTTCTACTGCCTCTTTCAACGCAGTCTGGCTTGTTTCGCCCAGATCACCCGCCTCATCAGGATCAAGATGCCGGGATGCTCTCACCTCTAATTGATTATCTTCACCTCGCAGGACAAGAAAACCACGTTCAGCATTCAGGCTTTCAATCACACTATCGAGAATAATATCGAGTAATCTTGACGGATCACGATTTTCATGGATCTCACGGCCAATTCTCATCAGTCCCGCTAGCAATATTTCCTGGTTTTTATCTTCTCCCATCTCTTTTCCGGTATTTAATTTCCTGTATATATGGATAGCAACAATTTGTTAACTATGGAGGTTAAATCTATTCTTCGATTCCCGTATCTTCAACCCTGAAGATATTAGTTGGACTTTGGCTCATATTACCAAGCATGTCGTAGACAGATATATTCCATCGATATTCACCTTCCGCCAGTTCTGTATCCACCCTGACGCTATCGAAATGCAGGCTGTCTGGCGGATTCGATGGCTCCGGAAAAATCCCTTCCCTGAAAAAATGTTGCGTTGCGTTTGGGCTCCTGACTTCTACACTGTACGTAATGTCATAATCGGTAAAATATTTAGACCAGATCAGGGTAGGGAAAATGCCCGTTGTCTCCCCAAGGATCGGGCTTACAGGTTCAGGAATATCGCTGAGAACACGGGTGATCATTTCCCGGTCACTCCTCGCTACATGACCTTTTCTATCATATACGATAACGTAAAATGATGCACCAATAAAATTATAAATGGAATAGCCGGTTTGTTCAGGCTTGAATGTGTAACGGTATTTCCCTTTTGAAGCATCGAAGGGCATCAGGTATCTCAGCGAATCAGCCACCTCGAGGTAAACACGATCAATACTGTCTGCATCAGTTACAATTGCTTCAGCAATGGCTGTAGTTCTCACAGGATCAGGGAGTGTTGCCCCAATACGTTCAGTTCGTACCTGGAAAAAATGAAAAACTGGCAGATTATCTTCGGAATTTTTCAAGACATATGTTGTACTGCCGGGATCGAGAGGATTGTCCCTGGGTGCATCACAACCGATGATCAAAGGGAAAACAGTCAGATACATTGCCAATTGTATCAAAATGTATCTCTTAATCATATCCTTCCGACTCCGAATCTTGGTAACTGTGCATAACATACGCACCTAAAAGAGAGTTAGCAAGGATTAATTGGTTGAGAAAAACTGTTTAAACATATTTCCTGTTTTATCTAACCTTTGTGGGATTTTTACAGAATAAAACCGTATGCCGAAAATATTTATCGACTAAATCAAATGGGAATGAGGAGCACAACTAGAGGAGCCTTGATTGACCATCGCTATCCAGACCTCCTATTGTACTGACTCCCAATACTTTAAACGCTTCAGAAGTTGCCATTCTCCCGCGAGGAGTTCTTTCAAGCATACCCTGTTGAATGAGGTATGGTTCATATAGCTCTTCTATGGTCCCGGGATCTTCCCCAACCGTCACAGCCAGGGTATTCAGTCCCACAGGTCCGCCTTTATACTTATGAATAATTGCCGAGAGGAGACGTTTATCCATCTCATCGAATCCTCGTTCATCAATTTCGAGGCGGGTCATCGAGTCCCGGGCCAGGTCTGTCGTAACAATGCCACCACCCTCAACTTCAGCGAAATCACGCAGACGTCTCAGTAAACGGTTAGCGACTCTTGGTGTGCCCCTGCAACGACCGGCAATTTCATTGTTGGCGCCGTCTCCAAGTTCAACATCAAGTTTGCCCGAGTTCCTGTTGATAATCTGAACAATATCATCAAAGTTGTAATAATCGAGTCTTCCGGTAATTCCAAATCGTTCACGAAGTGGAGCAGTTAGTAATCCAGCCCTGGTAGTTGCTCCGATCAGGGTAAATGGGGGCAGGTTTAGTTGAACGGTACGGGCGGCTGGACCGCGGTCAATAAGGATATCAAGCCTGAAATCCTCCATCGCCGGATAGAGGTATTCTTCAACAACTTTGTTCAGGCGGTGTATTTCATCAATAAACAGGACATCGTTAGGTTCCAGATTTGTTAACAACCCGGCCAGGTCGGCGGCTTTTTCCAATACCGGACCACTGGTTGAATGGAGCCGTACTTCCATCTCTTCAGCAATGATACCGGCCAGGGTTGTTTTTCCCAATCCCGGGGGCCCGTAAAAAAGAGAGTGATCGAGCGCCTCACCTCTTTGACGAGCAGCGGTAACAAAAACCTCAAGGTTAGATTTAAGTTTTTCCTGGCCAACAAATTCCTCAAACCGTATCGGTCTCAGCGAACGATCCAGTTCCAGGTCTTCCGGTGATGAAGTTGGCGCAGTTATCCGGGTATCAATACTCAAAATTACTTTCCACCTGAATTGATGTCTATTCTAAAACTTCCTCATTGGAATATCATCCGGAAAATACATTTGTGCAATATAGATGGGTTGTTTTAACCGGGCAAGTGTGATATTAATGAGTTTCTTTGAATTGAATCGGTTGAGTTAGTAAAAATGGTTTCTGAAGGTATATATGAAAATAAACTTTCGAAGCATTTGCTCCATATAAGTATTATCTTCCCACACCACAATTGATTAGATGCAGTATAATTTTTTCAGGATACTTATTTTAGATATGATACGATCACGACGAATTATCAGCGGTAAAACCAGGCGATCCGGTTCCATTCAGACTGTCAGTAAATACAGCCAGGCACCAAGTCCTCCCATGGAGGGAGGGCCCCTGAATCCTGAGGGCTGGTGGAGATTATCTGCAGACGACCGTCTTAAAAACGTAGCCGTTATCCTTATAGAACCAGCTCGCCCGGAGAACGTTGGCGCAGCAGCCCGAGCTATAAAAACAATGGGATTAAGCCGGTTGATTGTAGTGGGAACATCAGTCTGGCGTGACGGGAAAGCTCGTGCACTGGCCGTGGGAGCAGGCGATATTCTGGAATCAGTCGAGGAATATGCTACACTTGAGGAAGCTGTCCAGGGGATGAAGGCAGTAGCCGTAACAACCGCGAGACGACGCAAGCGGGCACGTCCACTGTACCCCATTGATGCCACAGCGCCACACCTGCTGGGTGTTGCTGAACATGGTACTGTAGGGATTGTTTTCGGCAGGGAAGAATGGGGGATGACGGAATCAGAGCTGCTGGTCGGGGACTGGTGGACAACAATTCCAATGGCGACATCCTATCCATCTCTTAATCTTGCCCAGTCGGTCATGTTAGTATGTAATGAACTCTCCAGGGCTGCCAGGGGACCGTTACCCCGTTATCCATGGATTCCCGCAGGACGAGGCAAAAGAAAACGGATCATCGAACACGCTGCAAAAACACTGGTGGAGGCTGGATTACGACCAAAACCTGATCTTGATGGATTTATACTTGTGCTGGGACGGCTTTTTGACAGAGCATTGCTGGAAGAGAGAGATGTCCAGGTAATTCATGGTGTTTTTCACCAGATAGAGCTGTATGTAAATCGGACACAAAAAAAACTGGAACAATTGGCGAATTCTAACGATATTAAATAAAAGGATATTTCAGAAGCGGAAAGAAAAATCTGGCAGCGGATCTTCATATGCCTTCTGTTTTCCATCAATATGGTTTATTACCCCAATGAATAAAATTTTAATAATTATAATCTTATCTATATTACTGATTTCTTTTCCCTCTTACTCTGACACAAAATTAAATGATAACAGTGTAAAAGTTGCTGTTTTGCCATTCAAAATAGATGGTGACACAGAAACTTTGTCTCAACACCTCGTTTCCATCGCTGTAGAAGAAGTAAAACTGTTCGAGAAAATTGAACTTTTTACACCTGATTCAGTTTCAGGTAACCTTGCCATGATGGGAGAAACGGATAAACCCTGCTACGAACCAGCTTGCCTTTCTGAGTATGGAAAGGAGCTGGGAGTCGACATCCTTTTAATCGGTTTTATCAAAAAAATCAGCCCCAAATACCTGGTTGAAATCAAGTTGATAGATGTTGCCGGGAAAAAGCTTCATGATCTGGAATCTGGAGATGTTAATGGTGTAAACGGTTCACTTGATGAGAAAACAGCTGAATTGGTTCGATCAGTATTAAAAAGGCTAGTGAACCGTCCGGGATTACTGGTAATCGACACCTATCCCGAAAAATCACGCGTGGCTATAAATGGTCATTCTATAGGATTTGCCCCGATCGAAATCGAAAAACCCGGTGGGTCGGAGTATAAGCTCAGCGGTATCAGGTTTGGATATGTGACTCGAGAACGTGAAGTTTTTCTTGCCGAAGGTGATACAGTTGAAGTAAATCTAAAGCTTAAGAAAAAGCCGAAAGATCGCAAGCCAAAATCCCTGACAAGGTTTTGGGGAACAGCAGGTTGGCCTTTAGTTC
>JANQEY010000090.1 GCA_028278125.1 bacterium
GGTTACAGCATATCCGACCGTTCGGCCAAGTTCCGGATACATGCATCGAACGGTCTGGTCGGTATACCAGTTTTCCGTCCAGGGATTGTAGAGCCCCAAACATAACGGGTTCTTAGGATAAGTCGCCACAACATTGGTAATGGATGGTGTGTCAATTTTCTTCAACTCAGCCAGCATTTTCTTCTCTGTCATTTTTGCCATTATGCGCCTCCTTTTTAAAAATAATCATCTATTCAAAGGGTTATATATCGACATTCATAGATGTACGTCTCGATCCTGCTCTTTGAACATCATCTATGCGATCAAATTTCAAAAATAAGAAGCAAGGCTAACAAGATGAAATGCAATTTTCAATAATGAATATCTTAAGATTGATGTATGGCGGGTCAAGTTTGTATGAGATTTTGCCGATAATATATACTATTAGTTAAGGGCAAACCACTTGAAAGAGTGGGACGCAAAGCCACTGGCCTAAATCATAAAGGACAAGGCGGCAGGGTTGCCTAACATAACCACAAAAACTTCTTTAACGGTTTCCTCGCCATCCCTGCCATTCGGTCATTAACTGATTTTAGCCTGCGGCTTAATTGTATTTCGTATCAGTGTCAATTTAAATCGAATATGTGGAGGCGATAGAATTATGATATCGTCAGTTAACAGCAGCATCTCGGCACTCATAGCCTTTGGAAAAAAAATGGGAGTCACGGCGAATAATGTGGCCAATGTGGAATCCGAGGAATTTAGGAAAAGCAGGGCCGTCTTGACCGAAGGGGATCATAAAGACGTTCGGGTGAAAATCGAAACAGTCGATTCTTCCGGGCCGATCGTATCGGAAATAACAGATGGTGAATTCGTTGAGCAGGAACTATCCAATGTGGATTTGGTTGAAGAGATACCACAAACTATTGTTACCCAGAGAGGCTTTAAAGCAAACCTGAAGAGCATTCAGGTCCAGGAGGAGAACCTGGACAGTCTATTCGATATCATCGGCTGATTATATTAACGAATCTTTCTGGAAGGCTAGAAGGGGTTTATTGCTTCAATTCGTAGCCATGTTTTTCCATACAGGACGAAATCCAATCTTTTCTACATTTTGATTGTCGGCGTTTTTCCATGATCTCGTTGAGATAAACGGGTGAAGAATCTGCCGGTTTCCAGCAACGCGCCTGCGCTTCCTGTTCGCAGAGATCCATTATTTTTCTGAAGTCAGGATCTTCAGAGGCTATGGAATTATGCGATATTTTCTCTTTACCGAAGCATCCAACGGCCATCATTGCCGCCATAATTAACAGAAGGATGAATTTGCCGATATTCATGGTTCTTCTCCTTCAGTCTATTATCGCACATTTGGTGCTTGTCTTAAGGATTATTCTCCGTATCAATAGCTCTAGTGTCGTGTCATACATAATATGGCGTATATGTGTGAGTGTTCAGGGGTTCAGAGTTCAGGCGGGATGATCGTCTTCCGTCTCCTGAACGCTGAACTCCTGAACACTGAACCCAATAGTTTCTGCCCATTTAGTCAACCAATCTGCATGTAAGGACCTGGCAATTCGTCAATACAATGTTGACATGACACTAGGGATATGTCTTGGATTAGTGCGTCCGGATCATTACAGCGCATCCGGGAGAACGTTAGAATAAATTATCTCCCCCTTGATTCCCTTATTCCTGGTCTCTTAAGACTAGCCGATCCGACACGTTAACCCACCATCCACCGGCAGCAATATACCGGTGATAAATTGGGCTTCATCTGAAGCAAGGAAAACGGCTGCAGCGGCCACATCCCATGCGGTTCCCATT
>JANQEY010000134.1 GCA_028278125.1 bacterium
TATAATTTGGCATCGGTGAAACCGCCGTTGCCAGATTTCCCCCACCGTTAGTATAAAGACCCGGCCGGTTGGTTCCGTTCAAGGATTCCACTAGCCACCAAGGATTTCCTGAACCAAACCATAACAATTTCCACAAAAAAGTTAGCAAAAGAAAGGCCCCCACTGGTACCAGTAAGTACCGGTAGTTAACAAGGCACAACTGCTAGAAATAATATTGTTGAACCGGTATTCAGTTTCCGGTATTTATGGCACCGGTAGGTCAAGGCGATTTGATAAAAAGGCGGTTCGGATAGAAATAGCGGAGTAATGATTACCAAATTGCATGCGATTAGGTGTTGTTACGGGTTAAAATATCATCTAACATTTTACATCGGCCTTGCTAACCGGCCTTAGTAAATACCTTCAAATGTATTGTATTTCTAGAATCTTCTAGAATATTCTTACCAATCACTATATAAACAGGTGGTCTTTCCTTCTTTTCCCGCCCTTTCATTATTATTCACACTATTATTACTTTTGGTTTCAATAAACCTTATCTCGTAGACGCGATGTCTACCGTTGTTGTTGTAGCTATTATTGAGAGGGCCGCGAAGGCGCCTGTATTTATGTATTAACGGTACAGCGAAGGGCCGTTGTATAAGTATACATCGTGTATTATTCTCTTGGGGAGTTTCCTACTGGTGGAAACTCCATCTCCCTCCAGGGAAGCCCATCTCACAACCCCGTACCATACTGCGATCGATCGGCACTGCCACATCCCCAAATGGCAGACAATCTCCCGCATTTCCAGGACATCGGAAGAGCAATTCATGCATCCACAGTCGAGACATAATTAGCTCTCGAGAGACAAAGAGAAATACAACAATCATCTATGAATCAACAAAGAAACATCATGGAGCGACTTCTGGATCAACAAAATCGACAAACAAATGCCCTTCCTGAGCTGATAAACCAAATGCGCCGTGTCCCCGACAATACCAAGCTCGAAGTGTTCACATCGGCGTTACATCCCTTTCCCCACCGATGGCAAATTTGACATCGGCGCGATCTACTC
>JANQEY010000153.1 GCA_028278125.1 bacterium
GGACTTATGTGAGCAGATATACAGGATGAGCTAAACTTATACCCCCTGAGATACAGGGGCTATAAGTTAAGCGTGAAGGTACCTAGCTTCGAAAAATACCAGAAAATTTAAAAGTATGACGGAGAGGTGGAAAGTATGTTTTTGGAGGAAGTCTCTAGCGCTGATCTCAAATCCGTTGACCGAATTCAAATCTGACATACGGTTGAGGAGATATGGGTCGGACATTGGTACTTAGGGCCCACCGGCCAAAGATGACCACCTTCAATGACGGAAGTGATGTGAGAGTGCTTCTAGAGGGTATCCGATACGCTAATTCAGAATCCGTTTACAGAATCCAAATCGGATATATGCTTGCTGAGATACAGGGGGTACAATTTGGAAATATATGTTTGGTTGGTATGTTCAAGGCCCACTGGCTCTGGAATGGTAGAGGTCACGTAAGTTCTGATTACATATTCGAACTCAGACATTCAACTACCTATAGAACGACCAGGTCAGCATACATAATCTATATAGAAAGACTGTGACAGAATGTCAAACTTGCTCATAATCACCATAATCAGACCCGAGGTAAAAAAATTTTCTAATATCGATGTCAACTTTGTTCGGGCGATATTACAAACTATATATCATTCGAACAAAGTTGGTTCGGGGTGAAAATATCCTCCCCGGGTGGCCCAGGGCCGAAGGGTCGGGTCCGGCCTCTGAACATGAATTCGATGTACGGCCCCTTAGTTATAGCTGTTAGGCCACACTCGGCAAAATTGTCCCAGTAGTTAAGGTATGCCCCTGGTGACCGGCCTCTCATGTAGAGCTCGATGAGCTGATTCAGAATCCGTTGAGATATTTGAAATCGGATAAAGTATATGAAACTTTGTAATACTTGGTCACAGAAGTCTCCATTCAAGTCGGGAAAAATTATCCGGGAGACCGAGGGCGCTACCCCTAAGCTGACCGAACTGACCTTCTGCTTATTAGAGATGTTGACTCAGAATCCGTCGTCAGAATTTAAATCGGACTTACGGTTGCCGAGATATGGGGTCTGTGTGAATTTCCCTGGGTGGCCAAAATGTACTATGGGAGGTGAGTAGCCGCGGTTACTATAGATAGCTA
>JANQEY010000127.1 GCA_028278125.1 bacterium
AAATCTTTGATGCGTTCTTGCGAAGGACGTTGTTTTGGCTCAATTCTAGGATAACTTAAAAAACCAGTTGGATTAACCATTACCGATATACCTCCTCAGTCATGGGTACAACCTCTGTTTCTTTTGATTCCACGATTTTAATCCTTTCCAGAACCCGTTTAAAATCAATCGGCATTACCTTAACAAATTGCGGTAATACCTCTTCCCAATCCTCAATTATATGAGTTGAATAGGTACTGCCAGTACAATTTGCATGATTAGCAATAAGTCTATAGAGTAATTCCTGGTCTTCGCGATTCTCAACCGGTTCTATATCAACCATTTCTAAATTACAGCGGGTATCGAACAGTTGGTCTGAATCAAGGACAAAGGCGGTTCCTCCACTCATTCCAGCAGCAAAATTGATCCCGGTTTTCCCAAGGATGACAACCGTACCACCGGTCATATATTCACAACCATGATCACCCACTCCGATAACTACAGCAGTAGCTCCACTGTTTCTGATCGCAAATCTTTCACCCGCAATACCATTAATGTAGACTTCACCACTGGTAGCGCCGAGAAGGTTAACATTTCCGGAAATGACATTATTATGAGAACGGAAAGTAGAACGAGTTGGAGTACTGACAATCAACTTACCGCCTGACAATCCCTTGCCGAGAAAATCATTGGCATCTCCTTCTAATTCAAAGGTAATTCCAGGAGCTAAAAAGGCTCCGAAACTCTGTCCTGCAGAACCGGTAAATTTACAGCGAATGGTGTCAGGAGGTAATCCCTGTGAACCATACTGTTTGGTAACTTCGGAGCTGAGCAGTGCACCTACAGCACGATTACTGTTATCAATAGAGGTAAATAGACTTACCGGTTCTTTATCAGTAAGTGCTGCTTGTGAATTGGCTATGAGAGCAGAGTCAATTGACTGAGAAAGATCAAGCTTCGGTATGGAGCTTGATCTTAAGACCTTAGTGGAGTCTTGGGCTGGTTGGGAAAGGACATTTGACAAATCAAGATTCTGGGATTTCCAAGTTTTTTTCGCCTGGTTTACCGCTAAATATTCAACTCTACCTATCATATCATCCATTGAAGTAAATCCCAGCATGGCCATATGCTCGCGTACATCTCGGGCCACAAAGCGCATATAATTAATAACCTGTTCCGGTTTACCGGCAAAGCGACGACGTAATTGTGGGTCTTGAGTAGCAATTCCTACCGGACATATATTAAGATGACATTTGCAGCAGCGAATACATCCCAGAGTTATTAAAGGTGCGGTGCCAAAACCAAACTCTTCAGCACCTAGAAGTGCGGC
>JANQEY010000288.1 GCA_028278125.1 bacterium
AATCTAACTTTTTTCTAATTCTTATACATTTATTTGCTTTTTGTATATTTAGGATTTTAACTTTCATGCGCCAAATTGGAAAATCTGTAATTGTTTGATTTTTGATAAAATGTATTTCCTTTAAAGATTGAAGTAGTTTTAAGATATTATAATAATAGAAGTTGCAAGCTAAAATTTTCACAATATTTCAATTGTAGGAAGCATTTACCTCACTTAGACTTTCTCCTCAATCCTGCATTTCAACAATAAAACGATCTTCTCATGCAATATTGAGAATAACCTGATTATACCAAGAGGAAGGAGGAATTGTTTTTTTGTCGAATTTAGGTTGACTATTGAAAGGAGACATTATTGTGAAACGCTTGTTTATTGTAATGATTGCATGTTTGTTAGTAGCAACATTTGCCTTTGGGAAAGATTATGTAATGCCCGAGGACAAAGATGTTTTTTATCGTGCTCTTGAAGCTTATGAGAATGGTGATCCCATAACAGATGCCGAAAGGGCGCTGCTCGATAGTGAAGGTGTATTCCGTGAATACACAAATGAACTTGATGAAATGGGTGGTCCTGATGCTTATGGCTATATGTATTATGATAGCCAGGAAATTGGCGGTCCGGTTTATGGCTGGGTAGATATTTCCGAAACCGGTACCATGATCGACAACATGGGTGATGACACATTCCAGGGACCATTCGATCTTGGATTCACTTTCAACTATTACGGCACCGATTATGATGAAGTATATATCTGCTCCAATGGTTTCCTGATGTTCGGTGGTGGTAGTGGCGATCTTGGAAACGATCCTATTCCAAGCGCAAATACACCTAACAATATCATCTGCTTCTTCTGGGATGATCTGAATCCATCTGATTTTGGTAGTGGACCTCTTTATTATGGTGATGACGGTGCTGGTAACTGGGTATGTACTTTCGACGAAGTAGAGGAATATGGCGGTGCCAGTGGACATGTAACTTGTCAGACAATCCTTTACCAGAATGGTGAAATCCTGATGCAATATCAAGATGTTGAGGATATCATTGATATAAATGGTGAAACTATTGGTATTGAAAACGCAGACGGAACTGATGGTCTACAGGTTTCTTATAATGCAGATCCGGTCGATTATCCATTTAGTGAGCTTGCGATTCTCTTTACACTTGGTGAAGAGAACGCCAGTGTTTCCGGAACTGTAACAGCTGACGCAACCGGTGATCCTATTATGGGTGCTGAAGTACATTTCGGTGGTTATATGGCAACTACTGATGACTTGGGTTACTATGAGATAGCAGCAATGTATCCACGTGGTTACGCTGTATCAATAGATGCAGCCGGATATTACCCATATACTGATGCGGTTGAGATTGTTGAAGGAGCCAATACCTATGATGCCGCCTTGATGCTTCCTGGCGCCATGGATATTGATCTTGTTGAAATCAACCTTTCAGCTTCCCTTGGAGAAACCGACACCCAGGTTATGACTATTACCAATACTGGTGACTCACCTCTTGTTGTCGACATTTCCAGGGAGATGATGGAACCTGAAGCGATGGGTCTTCATGCATATAGGCCTCTCGATCGTCCTCGTCGTATCTCGTCAGAATTGACTGAGATGAGAATGAATGATCATCCAAGCACCGATGATGTTGATGCTTTCGAGATAATTCCAACAGAACATCATCAAAACGAACTTGATGAACCCTATGTCCTGATTTTCTCTGATGCTTTGCCATGGGGAGATGCAACCGTTCAGGATCACCTTACATTGATTGGCGTGCCTTATGAAGAAGCCGGCAGCGCTGATATGGCAACCTATGACCTTGAACCGTTTACAGTCATTATTATCCTCAGTGTGCAGAGTCAGGCTTTCTACGATGAGTTTGAGGCAAATCATGATCGTTTCGAAGACTGGGTAAGCAGCGGTGGCTGGCTGCAGTTCCATGGTTGTACACAATCGCCCCAGACATGGACCATGTTTGATGGGCTTGCTGACATTTACGATACAGCAACCTGGAACTATGTAGTTGAAGAACAAGCGGATCATCCGATTTTAACGGGAATTCCAGCGGAATTTTCGGGTAACTCGAACAACCATAATTATCTTGTCAACTTGCCTGAAAATGCTGTTACCTTAATTGAAGATGACATGGAGCGACCAGTCCTCATTGAGTATTCATACGGTTCCGGTAATATGGTTGTCACCACTCAGACCTGGGAAATTGGCGCAGACCTTGCTTGGGTAAATGGTGATGTGATGTACAATACCATTGATTATACAACTGCTAATGCACCAGGACTTGACGCCTGGCTGAGTATTGATCCAGGTGGTGGCGTTATTGCTCCCGGCGATTTCCTCGAAGTTACAGTAACCGGTGATGCTACCGGTGAAGATATGATTGAGGGAGTCTACCAGGGTGTAGTGACTGTTATGTCCGATGATCCAGACAATATGCAGGTAGATCTTCCTGTTACCTTTGTAGTTGGTGGACAGGTTATCCTGACAGCTACTCCGTGGAACATCCCGACCTTTGTAGGCCCTAACGGTGGTAGTTTCCGCTGGGATGCATACGTGGAGAACATCTCCGGTGGAACCATTACATTTGATGCCTGGACCGGTCTGACACTTCCTACTGGTATGCCTTATGAACCGCTCGATCTGTTCACAGGATTGACATTAATAGACGGTGGCATTTTGATGGCATCACCGAACCAGGCTGTACCTGGATTTGCCCCGCCCGGTATCTATACATACCATGCCAAGGTAGGTGATTTTATTGGTGGTGTTGTTCTCGCTGAAGCAACATTCGACTTTGCCAAGCTTCCACTTCCGGGCCCGGCTGTTGCGAACGGTTTTAATGCTAATGGCTGGATCCTGACAGATTTCTTCGAAATGGATGAGTTGGGAGTCGTCGAAGATGCAGGCTTACCAACAGAATACAGCATGGAAAATGCCTATCCGAATCCATTCAACCCGACCACCACGATTTCCGTTGGTCTGCCGGAAGATGCACTAATGAAAGTCAGCGTTTACAACGTAGTTGGTCAGGAGGTAGCAGTACTGGCAAATGGTGCATATAATGCCGGTTATCACAACCTGACATTTAATGCCTCCAACCTGTCCAGTGGAATTTATTTCGTGCAGGCATCTGTGCCTGGCAGAATGGATATGGTACAGAAGGTTATGTTAATGAAATAATCAAGCTCGAAATATTCTATATTCACGCCCGGATTTTTCCGGGCGTTTTTTATGTCTAAAACGGATTCCGCTCGCAGAGCGTCTGGTTTTCAGAATTTTACAAAAGGATAGAATATTTATTGCTTTAGGGAATTTTGGGTTTTAACTTTAGGCTTAGTTAAATGCGTTTCTGAATTAATATATTGATTAATAAAAACATGCCATGGTTTTTTAATTATTGCAATTAATAGTAAGTTGTTAATAATTTAGCATTTTATGGATAATGATAAATACTAACGATTTATAATTATCTAAGAGTTCAGACAGTTATTGGTATTGGACTGCATCGGCCTCCTCAATTTTTCTTACCTGATCCTTTATCCAAGAGTTTCACTATATCTACCTGTCTCTTTTACAAATAACGGAGTCAAATTCCGAACCAGAATAATGGGTAAACGAAAATCCCATTTAAAACAGAGGAGGTTCTTGTGAAGAAACTGGTTTTAACACTTTTATTATGTTCACTTTTTGTTGTATGCGCTGCCTGGGCAGGTCATAATGATCTCTCAAGGGCTGAACGTACACAATTAGTGGATGAAGCTACCGCTGTTTATGAACGTGGTGCAAATCTCACTGACGATCAGTCAACATTGCTTCGCCAAGCTGGGATAATCCGTGACGGTAATAACGAACTTGATGAAGCTGGTGGTCCGGACTTGTTTGGTTACATGTACATCGACAGTCAGGAACCTGGCGGACCGGTCTATCTCTGGGATGATATTATGGGTACCGGAACCATGGTAGACGGTTGGGGTGGTGACGTAACCCTGGGTCCATTTCCTATCGGTTTTGATTTCCCGTACTATGAGAACACCTATGACGAATTCTATGTCTGTGACCATGGATATGTCTGCTTTGGCGGAAATCCGATGGTCTATTGGGGTGTAACCATTCCACATCCGGATGATCCTAACAATGAAATATGTTTCGCGCAGCAAGACTGGCTAGGTGATAATTATACGGCCATGTACTATGAAACTATTGGTGAAACATGTGTAATCCAGATTGACAATCTAAATAGTCCGGTCCAGGTAATTCTTCACAGTAACGGTGATATTCTCATCCAGTATCATACTGATTACGTCGGTCCCTTTGGATTCGATAATGGTGAAACTATCGGTATAGAAAATTCCGACGGTACCGATGGATTGCTTGTATCGCAATGGGATGATCCACCAGGTTATCCGTTCGGAGAGCTGGCTCTTCTTTTCTACTTGGGCGAGGAAAATGCCAGTGTGTCTGGTTTTGTAACTGAAGATGCAACAGGTGATCCTGTAGTAGGTGCGGATGTTCATTTCGGTGGTTACATGGCAACTACAGATGGAACAGGCTATTATGAAATTGATCCTATGTATCCACGCGCCTATGATGTGAC
>JANQEY010000313.1 GCA_028278125.1 bacterium
CTTAACCAGGTAAACTCCACTGGATAGTCCTGTTCCATCAAAAGTGAATTTATGATTTCCGTCGGAAAAATGACCGTCAGCCAGCGTCATGACTTGACGTCCGAGAAGATCAAAAACCTCAAGTTGCAACTTCGATGATTCAGGCAAATTAACAGAGATCTCCGTCCGGGGATTAAACGGATTGGGGTAGATGTTTTCTATGGCATATTCATCAGGTAAGGCGTTTGACGGAACAAATTCAATATCTGATATCTGAGAATCCCATCCGGATACTGCCCAGTTTTCAAATTCTCCAGCGTTCGGATCTGCTCCCAGTTTCAAAAACACCAGCGAGTCTGAATCGATTGGATTTTCAAGATCAGACCCAATGTTAGCTACTAAGGTGTAATATCCTCCCGGCACCCATCCCGGAACATCAAGCCAGGGTGTGACTTCCAGTACATCAAACGGATCCACTACAAATGGATAACTCGCTAATGGTCCAATAGTCAGTCCGCCGGGAGCAATAACTTCTGTCCAGGCTACACTTTGAAATTGAAGATCTGTAAGATTCTGGATATTAACGTCAAATGGTAATATCCCACCAACCGGGAAAATAACCTGCCATTCGTTATAAGGTATTAATACTATCGTATGAGGTGGACCTTCTTCCCAGATACTGATGCTATATCTATTGCCAGCACTCACAATTTCCAATTTTCCGTCGTTATCAAGGTCGCATGACTTTAAATAATCACCTGTACCATCAGCAATTACATGTTCGATAAAATTATTTCCATCTCGTTCCCACCAGACTATATACCTTGAAATCGATCCATACCCAAGAATATCCATATCGCCGTCGAAATCCAGGTCAACATATGTAACTGAATTTGTCGTGTTGAATGTTGTTTCAATAATTTCCAATGTATCCAACTCTTCATCATTAATTTCATAGATATAAATGTTTTCAGTGAAACTATTCGTGGTCAATATATCAGGAATCTCATCATCATCATAATAGATCACTTCAAGATCATCAAACAGAAAATCTTCACCCGTATCTAGTAATTGAATTCCAGTAAAAGGGGTGAATCCATCATTTCTGAAAAAACGCAAAATTGCACTTGAGTTACCAATGGCAATTACATCCCGGTCACCATCAAGATCAAAATCAGCAAGTTTAACAGATTGAGCAATCAGAGAAGTGTTCACAATAGCATCTAAATTAAAAGGATTATATAAGTCATTATTTAAGAATAATCCTATATGTCTGGAAAAAACTTCAGGATCAGGATCAAGCGCCGAAATTAAGAAATCGAGATCTCCGTCATAATCATAGTCGAAAGGGACAAAATCGAATAAAAGAGTGAAGTTATTATCTATAATGGGGAATGCCTCAAAGTTAAAATTACCAAGATTTTCGTACCATATCAGAGTATTAATTTGAGAGTCTCCACAAACAAATATATCTATATCACCATCACCTTCCATATCACCAGTTTTAACATGCCGAATGTTCCATATCATATGATTATCTTCCTCCAAGTGCTCTGAGAAAGATCCATCTCCATTATTCTCAAGTACAACTAAACCGTTATGGTTATATAGAACTATATCATATAAACCATCGTTATTCATATCCGCGAGTTCCATCCCTTTAAAAAGTCCTTCATCAGTCTCGATATTGGTTTCGAAGAAATACATTTCAGCAAATCCAAGTGATACAAGTACTAACAACGATACGAAAACAAGGTTATTTCTAAGGTTCTCGCTTTTATACATTTTATTGATCCTTCCAAGAAATTCTTGATCTTCTACGATCGATGATTTATTTCATCAGAACTACCTTTTCCATACTGCTGACTGTTCCCGGAACAGTCATCTGAACAAAGTATACACCGCTTGAAAAGTCTGCTCCATCAAACGTGAAACTATGATATCCAGCAGCATAATGGTTGTTAGCAAGTAGCTGAACCTGTCTTCCAAGAATATCATATACTTCTATCTGTAATTGTGAAGATACCTGTAGGTTTACTGTTATCTCTGTCCGAGGATTAAATGGATTGGGGTAGATATTCTCAATTGAATACTTTACAGGCAGGAGATCAGATGAAATAAATTCTTCATCTGAGTTTATCAAATCCCACCCGGAAGTTGCCCAGTTATCAAATTCTCCGGCGTTCGGATCTGCTCCCATTTTCAAAAAGACAAGGGAATCTGAATCAATTGGATTTTCAAGATCTAACCCGATATTTGCAACAAAAGTATAATTTCCTCCCGGCACCCATCCCGGAACTTCCAGCCAGGATGTGACTTCCAGTATTTCAAATGCATCCACTTCAAGATGATAACTCGCTACCGGTCCAACCGTCATTCCGCCGGGTGTAATAACCTCTGTCCAGGCGACAATTTGAGATTCAATTCCCATAAAGTTTTGTATATTAACATCAAAGGGTAAAATTCCACCTATTGGGAATATCACTTGCCATTCATTATGAGGAATTAAAGTAATTGTACCAGGTGGAACTTGTTCCCAGATAGTAATTATAGGTCCATTACTGGCGCCTACTATTTCTAAATCTCCATCGTTGTCTAAATCGCATGTTGAAAGGGAATGATGGGATGCGCTATGATCCAAAATTCTTTCGATATAATTGTTTCCATCCTTCTCCCACCATACTAAATCGCTGGCTGGTGATCCGCGACCAAGAAAATCCTTATCCCCATCAGCATCAAGATCAACATGAGTGATTGCACCAGTCCATCCGAAAGATGTTTCAATAATTTTTAAAGTATCCAATTCTTCATCATTAATCTCATAAATATAAATGTTTTCCGTTTCGTTTTCGGTGGTTAAGATGTCTGGAATTTCATCTTCATCATAGTATATAACTTCAATGTCATTATATAAAAAATCATTATCTTCATCTAACAGTTCAATTTCAGTGAAAGGACTAATACCATCATTTCTGTAGAAATACAAAGTTTCATCGAAGATATAATTCGCTACAACATCCCTGTCATCATCAAGATCAAAATCTGCAAGAACAATTGATTCAGCCATTATCCAATTGCTAATCCAGGCGACAATAGGAAAGAAATTATTATCATCGTTATTCATAAGTACTACTATCCGTCCGTCATCAGCATCAAATTCAGTTTCTGCGATTAAAAAATCCAGATCGCCATCGTAATCAGCATCAAAAGGAACAAAATCATCTAAATTAAAATAGTAGTCGCCAATATGAAGCGGATGTTCCACAAAGGTAAAATTGCCGAGGTTTTCATACCAGATTAATGTATACCCAAAGCCAGATCCACCAACAAAAACATCAACGTCACCATCTCCATCAATATCACCGGTTTTCATTTGCCTGGTGAAATACATCGTTAACGTTCGCTCTTCAAAATGTTCGTTAAATATTCCATCTCCTTCGTTCTCTAATACCACTAAACCGTCCGGATTATATAAAACTATATCACACAAACCATCGTTATTCATGTCCGCGAGTTCCATCCCGATGAAACTTCCCTCATCAGTCTCAATAATGGTTTCGGAGAAGTACAGATGAGAAAATCCCGTTGAGACTAGAACCAATAATGAAATAAATACCGGGACAAATCTGATAATTTTCATTGTAAATCTCCTGACGGCACTTCCGATTCGACCTCTAAGGCTAATAAGATTAAGCTCAAATTTTTATTTCATCAGGATTATTTTCTCAATCACATAAACTTCACCAGGAACAATCAGGTTAACAAAGTATAAACCACTTGATAAACCCATTCCATTGAACGTTAAGCTATGATATCCCGCTGAATATTGGCTTTGAGCCAACTGCTTAACCTGGCGTCCAAGCACATCATAGATCTCAAGATGCAAGATTGTCGCCTCCGGAATATTGATGGTAATCTGAGTTTGAGAATTAAACGGATTGGGATAAATATTGTCTATTCTATATTCAACAGGTACTGCGTCGATAGTTGAAACTACTTCATCATAATTGATTAAATCCCATCCACCTGAATTCCAATAGTCCAGTTCACCCGTTCCCTGCACAGGTCCCATTTTCCAGAACTGAAATGAATCTGAGGAAACTGGATTTTCCTGGTCGGTACCCATGTTAACTATGTATGTATAGACTCCTGGTGGAGCCCATCCAGGAACATGTTGCCAGGGTGAAACTTCTATCACCTCACCTGCTTCTAATTCAACCGGATATGTATCCTGCAGGTTAAACCTGTTTCCTTCAGGTGTTATCAGCTCTTTCCAGACTATTCCCCCGAAAATAACCTCTGTATTATTTTGCAGGAATGCATCGTACCTGAAATGTCCCCCTTCCGGAAAAATAACAATCCATTCATCCCATGGTGTGAGGCTGATTTCATATGGTCTGACTTGTTCCCAAATAGTAACATCAGGTCCCTGCCATGCGCCGATAATATCCAGATCACCATCATCATCAATATCGTATGAACGAATATATTTCCTGGTTGTGCTTTCGTCTATTATATGTTCGATAAAACCATCCTCGTCCTTTTCCCACCAGACTAAATCCGAGGATTGGGGAGCACTCCCAAGTAGATCTTTATCGCCATCATTATCCAGATCAATATGTGTGAGAGACATAGTCCTGTTATAAGCTGTTTCTATAATCTCAAGGGTATCTAATTCTTCGTCATTAAGCTCAAAGATATAAATGTTTTCCGTTTCGTTATCGGTAGTCAAGATATCGGGGATTTCATCATCATCAAAGTAGATCACTTCCAGATCATCAAACAGAAAATCTTCGCCAGCATTAAATATTTGCGTTCCGGTAAAGGGTACTTCTCCATCATTTCTGTAAAAATGTAATGATTCCTCTGTGACACCATTGGCAATTACATCCCGATCACCATCAAGATCAAAATCAGCAATTACAACTGAACTGGCCATCAGAAACTCGGTGATCTCAGGACCTAACGGGAAAGGCATAAACTCATCATAATTCATATAAACAGCTATCTGGCCACGTAAAACTTCAGGATCATCATCAGTCTGTGCGATCAAAAAATCCAGGTCGCCATCATAATCAGCGTCGAAAGGGACAAAATCATACAGAAGATAGAAGCTTCCCGAGAAATGAACCGGTAATTCCTCATAATTGAAATTTCCATTATTTCTATACCAGACTAAAGTATGACCTAAACCGTCCCCACAAACAAAAACATCTATATCTCCATCACCTTCCATGTCACCAATCTTCACCTGACGAATATTCCACATTTGATGAGTGCTTTCTTCAAAATGCTCGGTAAATGATCCATCTCCATTATTCTCCAGCACCATCAAGCCACCTGTATTATATAGAACTATATCAAACAGACCGTTGTTATTCATGTCCGCGGGTTCCATCCCTTTGAAGCCTGCTCCTTCAGTATCAATATTGGTTTCGGAGAAGTACAGTTGAGAAAAACCCGGTGAGATGGCAAAGAGTAGTAAAAAGAAGATCAAGTTGATTTTAGAGTTATGCTTGGTAATCATCTTGCTATCTCCTCAACTGAGGACTTATTCTTTACAGAAATAAACAATATAACTTATTAATAAATATGACTATATATTATTTTCTTAGCTACCACAAATTTAACACTCAAATCTTTAATTATCAATAATAATGACATCAAAAACAAAAAATCCCAAGTTGATAATCGAATTGTACTGCGGATGATGATGGTAAATATCATCTGATTAAGTTTCAGGTTTATTTGCTCCAAGCTAGCGGAAAACTTACCTTTCAAAATCATTCAACCATCATTAACAGCGCGAAATAAATCATGGACAAATCAAAGATTGAACAGGGCGTCAAGCTGATAATCGAGGGAATAGGGGAAGATCCGAACCGGCATGGGATGAAAAACACTCCCAAACGTGTAGCGGATATGTACGAGGAATTGTTCGCTGGGGTTGGTAACAACATCGAAGCTCACTTCTCTACATATCCCGTCGAGAATCAGGACGAGATGATCCTGATGAGGGATATCCCCTTTTACAGCTTCTGCGAACACCACCTCCTCCCCTTCTGGGGATCGGTTTCGCTGGCGTATATACCCAGCAACAACAGGATAGTAGGATTCTCTAAATTGATCCAAATAGTCCAGCATTTCGCCCAACAGCCTCAGATACAGGAGAGGATGACAACCCAGATATGTGATTTCCTCAACGATAACCTTCAGCCTGCGGGGATACTTGTGACGATCAAGGCTAACCACCTCTGTATCCGCATGAGGGGTGAAAAGAAGGAACACTCGGAAGCTGTTACATCCGCCATGCGTGGTTACCTGAGAAAACAGGCAACACGTCTCGAAGCACTGATGCTGCTTGGACAGGGGTCTTGATATGAGCCCGTGGCAAAGTTTCTACGAACAGGTTTCCGGGACAGTCTGGGGTGGCGTTGGATTATATGCAGTTATCCTGGTAGCGTTATGGATGATATGGACATTCGCGTTCATATTTTCCAGGGTTATCCCGAAGATGGCATTCTTCAAATGGGGTCTGCTTTTTACCTTCAGCTTTATCATGTTTTTTGTCGTGATGCGTGTACGTCATCCCGCCCCGATTGTCCCCGACAGGTTATGGGTGCAGCCCTTCGCATGTGAATATTTGCTTGAAGATGACGCAGACTGCGCCCGGTACGCTTTTGAAAGAGCTCTGGAAGAGGCTCACGAACAGACAGTTGCCTTCCAGACAAAAGGGATGGGTGAAAAATACCTGGAAAGAGAGATACCGGCTACTGACAGCGATCCCTCCGCAGGTGCCCTTCTGACCGCGGCAAGATATGGTGCCACCGGCAAGTATAGCTCAGACGGTACAAACTCCACCCTCGAGATGAAGGTCCACGAGTTTAACTGGAAAGGTGAAACGGAAAATCTTGGTAATATTATCGTGGAGGGAATTTCTCCTGCCGATGCTGGACGGAAGGCTGCGATAAAATTTATACAGGTCTTTAACCTTAAGCAGTCCATCCACTCGGACATGTTTTCATACAGCCCGGAAATTTTGACCGCACTTTACCGTGCGGAGTCCTCATCCAGCTTTGAGGTTAAAGAAGAGGCACTGCTCGATGGATTTATTTCACCCGACTCTGCCCAGCCGATGATCTGGGAAGCGCTGGCTGATATGTACTTCCGCTGGTCGTTCGGGAACCATCAGTCACGTATTGAACACAGCATTCAACGCAGTATCGAGTTCGACGACCGCGCATCTAGGGCCTATTATATCCATGGTAAGGTTTTACAGAGAACCGCCCAACGCAGGCAGGAAGCTATCGCGGCATGGAAACTTGCCTATATCTATAATAAACGAGACCAGGATCCTCTTCTGTCACTGGCTGCTCTCCAGCCGAAAGAAATCCGTGACCTGCGGATGGGTTCGAAAAAAATGCTGCTGACACATATCCTGCGGCTACGTCCGGCAAATCCAAAGGCGCGACGAGCTCTATTTACCTATTACCGTGACTGGATGCGGCAGGCACATGGGGCAATGGAAATCCTTAACCAGGGAATTGCCCTTAACCCAGATGAAACTCAACTATTGATGTCACGTGCAGTTTATGCAATCAAAATGGGAAACCTGGGTGAGGCTGAAGGCGATCTTATCCATATTCTCCAGAACAATCCGCTTAATCCCAACGCCTGGTATAACCTGGGTATTATCTACCGTTCCCAGAAAAAAGATACCGACGCGCGTGACGCATTCGAACGCAGCCTGCATCTCGATGGGCCCATCGATTCACATTATTACCTCGGTCTGTATTATCTCTATGTTGAAGAAAACGAGGAAAAAGCGCTCTTCCATTTCCGCTGGCGGTGGGTAAAGCGTAAAAGTGATTTTGATGACTTCTTTGCCATGGCATCCCAGGAGAGGATTCGCCTGATCCGAACCGGTCACAGTTTCAGGACAGGTGTAAAACTTCCCGGCTGGCATGGTATTACCACACAGGAAGGTGAAGCGGATATCCTTAGCGACGAGGAGCTAGAAGCGGGTGCCCTGGTCGAGCCGGAAGAGGCTGAATAGATGAAATTCTTTAAGAAGAGTATTGTGACGTTATTTGTACTGGTTATCTCTTTCAGCCTTGTATCTTCATGGGCTGGCTGTTCAAAAGACAATTCCGCAATTCAAAAGAAACAGACAACTGGACATTCCACAACCGATGGCAAAAATCAATCAAAGAATTCGTCACAATCCTCTGCCGTCGATAAAAACAACATGGTTCCGATAGTCTGGGACGCGATGACAGCGGTGAATGGTGCCGCGAACATGAGTATGCTGTTTATGCAGGATAACATGCGCTGGCCGCGGAACATGGGTGAAATTCTTACCTACGCTAAAATGGCAAACTTCCCCTATCATGGAAAATCAGACAATGGTTGGTGGGTAGCCGAGTTTGATACATCAATGGTCATCTCGGCAACATCTACACTTTCCATGCCGCATGGTGCCGGCAAACGATTTATCTATGACATGAAAACGAGGCAGTATTTCGGCTATGGCCTGGAATTCATGTCTACCGGGTCGCGTAATTCCAATGCATTACGAGATACGACAATTATTACCAAAGCTTTCGCCTATGGCGATTCGATACTGGCACTAAGAGCACAAAACCTGTCTAACCAGGATCAATAATATTTCATCATATTCTTAATTCTGATATATGAACACAACATTAGAAAGAAAAGGCTTTTCGATAAAGCAGGGTGATGAAACCCGGATAATGGGTATTATCAATGTCACCCCGGACAGTTTTTTTGACGGCGGTTCGCACAATAAAGAAGCGGATGCCATTGAGCACGGTTTACGTCTGACAGACGAGGGTGCTCATATCCTCGATGTTGGTGGTGAATCAACACGTCCCGGAGCGGAGGAAATATCCACCGATGAGGAGATCGCACGGGTAATACCTATCATCGCTGAACTGTCCGCACGGACTACTATTCCAATCTCAGTCGATACGCGTAAATCGAAAGTAGCGGCTAAGGCTGTTGAAGCCGGGGCGACCATGATCAATGACGTATCCGCTGGATTATTCGATCCTGAAATCCTCGATGTTGCCGCGGAAACAGGTTGCCATTATATCGCGATGCACATGCGTGGCACGCCGGAGACGATGCAGGACGATACCCGCTATGATGGGCTGGTCAACGATATCCTGGAATATTTCGAGGAACGGATCCAGGCAGCAATTAAAGCACGGATTCCTTCCAGTAAAATTATACTCGATCCCGGTATTGGATTCGGGAAGTCACCGGAACAAAACTATACCCTGATTGGACGTGCGGGTGTATTCAGGACTCTCGGATATCCTCTTCTAATCGGTCCTTCACGGAAAAGTTACCTCAACCTGATTGGAGCCAACCATCCCGACCTTCGTCTTCCAGGTACATTGGCCACAGTTACCATATGCGCGGCGACAGGAGTGGAATTAGTACGTGTACATGACGTCGCTCCCGCCCTGCAGGCGATAAAAGTTGCCATCAAGGTCAGAAAATCAGTACACGGATGATGGCAAACTCAATGCGGGAAAACAACGAAATCACCATCCGCGAGATGACTCTGCGGGATTTAACCGATGTTGTGGATGCGGAAAAAACCTGTTTCCCCAAGGATGCATGGAGCGAACAATCATTTATTGAATCGCTGGAGTTCGATAATTCATTTAACCTTGTAGCTTATATAAATGACCGGTTAATTGGTTATCTTATCTCGTTTGATGTCCTAGACGAGGGGCACCTGCTGAACATTGCGGTGTTGCCGGATGAACGTCGAAAGGCAACCGGTGAAAAGATAATGATGTTCTGGCTGAACGAAGGAATTCGGAAAGGCTGGAGTTTTGCATTTCTCGAAGTACGGGAATCAAACAGGAGCGCCATCAGACTCTATGAGAGGCTTGGTTTTCTTGAAGTCGGCTCCCGAAAAGGATACTATTCCAACGGTGAGGATGCTATTTTAATGACCCTTACTTTAGAAGCGGATTAATTTGGAAAGATAATATGGCAAACTGGTTTAAAAGATCGAAAGATGGGCTCGAAGGCGGTACCGGCACCGGTAAACGTGAGATGCCTGAAGGGCTCTGGACTACCTGTAAATCCTGCAGCACCGTTATTTATACTAAAAAGCTTGAACGGAATTTTAATGTCTGCCCGGAATGCGGAGCACATTCTCGGTTAGCGTCTGAAGGATATATCGAACTGTTATCGGATAATGCCTCATGGAAGCCGTTCGACGAGGGAATGATTTCTGTCGATCCCCTCGATTTCCGTGATTCGAAAAAATATACCGACCGTATATCAGCCTCTCGTAAAAAGACCGGTAAAAATGAAGCAATCCAGACAGGTGAAGGTACTCTCGACGGCCATAAAGTTGTCCTGGCAATCATGAATTTTGCCTTCCTGGGTGGCTCGGTCGGGAGCGTTGTTGGTGAAAAAGTTGCCCGTGCCATTGATAAAGCTATCGAAACAAACAGCAGCCTGATTGTTGTTTCCTGCAGCGGTGGAATGAGGATGCAGGAAGGCGTTATCAGCCTGATGCAGATGGCGAAAACCTCAGCTAAACTGACTAAACTCGCACAGGTACCATTGCCATTTATTTCGGTAATCACCGATCCCACAACAGGTGGTACAACCGCCAGTTACAGTATGCTCGGCGACCTGAATATCGCTGAGCCAAAAGCTCTCATCGGATTTGCCGGTCCGAGAGTTATTAAACAGACTATCGGGCAGGACCTGCCTGAAGGTTTCCAGCGCAGTGAATTCCTATTGGAACATGGTTTTATTGACCAGGTTGTCCCGAGGCTTGAGCTCAAATCACGTATTTCCGAATTCCTGCATTTTTTCCTTGGTTATGGTTCTAATGTAGCAGCCAAGAAAAAACCTGCGGCTAAGAAAAAACCGGCTACTGATAAAAAAGCGACAACCGGTTCGACAAAAAAACCTGCCGCGAAAAAGCCTGCAGCGAAAAAAGCTGCCTCATCAAAAACGGGGAAATAATACGGCTTTAAAGGAGGATAACAATCATAGTTCGGCGTCAACCGGTTCAGACGCCGATATCATCGCACGTGGAATGGTACGGGGAACTGCCGCAACAGCAATTCACCGTATCATCGAAGCCCTCCTGGCACTGTTTATTGTTCCCTTCACACTCCATCGTCTTGGTATTGAAGCCTACGGACTATGGACCCTGTTTTATTCCGTAACCATTTATCTTAACCTCGCTGACTTCGGTTTTGCCGCAAGCTTAAACCGTCATTTTGTAGAAGCGCTGGCGAAAGATTCGATCGAAGACCGTTATAAAGTTTTCTCAACCGGCCTGGCGTTTATGCTGGCAGTTGGCGCAATTACACTTGTTGCTGGACTACTGCTTGAAAACCTGTTTATCCGGTTTTTTCCGGAAGCAGCATCATTTGAACAATCGGCATCATGGGTCTGGCGGGCGTTGGTGCTGGTACTGTCTATCGGGTTCCTGACAAACTATTCACGGTCATTGTTTTTTTCCACGCATCGGACAGCTTCTCTGGCTATCCTGAATACAATCCTTGCTGTCCTCAACGCCACAACAATAGTCATAGTCCTGTCAATGGGATGGGATTTGATCGGTCTGGCCGCAGGTGCCGTTTTTGTAAGTGTCGTTAGAGTCAGCACAACATTCGGATTTGGAGCTTCAGGTGTACCGGGTTTAAAACTGGGTCTCAGTGGCCTTGATTCCTCTACGCTGAAAAAAATGTGGTCATTTGGAATAAAAATCCAGGTTGCACGGTTGGCTGATGTTATTAATCAGCAATTTGACAGGATTCTGCTGGGTAAAGTCGCGGGTTTGGATAGTGTTACATTTTACGACGTAGGGGCTAAAGGTGCTACAACCGCCAACTTGTTGCCTACAACTGCCTATTATGTTATCGAACCTGCTGCCGCTCAATTTTCGGCGACAGGTGAAAAGGAACGATTTACATCCCTGCTGATGAGGAGCAGTAAATATATATCACTGATTGCTCTTGGTATAGGCGCATTTATACTGGTAGCTGCAGATCCATTATTAAACTTGTGGCTGGGTTCTCCTCCAAATCCAAACATGACGCTTGCGATAAGGTTCCTGATCATTGCCTATATCGCCTGGACTTTGAGTGTCCCACTTCGTTTGTGTGCCAGGGGTGCAGGATTTCCCGGCTGGGAAGCCCAGGCTGCATCAATCCAGGCTTTGCTGAATATCGTCTTGTCTATCAGCCTCTATTACGTTTTCGGATTCATCGGGGTATTAACCGGAACCTTGATCGCAGCCCTAACCGGTCAAATTATAATGACATCCAAAGCGTTAACCGGGCTTGAACAACCTGCATGGCTTTATTTACGTACTGCATGGATAAGCCCTCTCCTGGTATCTGGAATTGCCGGAACAGGTTCGTGGTTATTTTTAAAAATGTTAGCTCCCATACCCAGTTCAGCTTCCCGGATGGATACAATTTTACCCCTTCTTGTTGCCTCTTGCAGCTTCATTATTATTTTTATCATCCTTACACTCTTACTTGGTGTTTTAAAAAGAGATGAAATTAGCAACATGCTCCACTATTTTACCAAAAAGTCTAAATAAGAAGTATTTTGAGCTCTCCAAGTCTTGTTTTTCAGTATTTATTGAGTTAGTATTCTGCTTATTGTGCAGAATAGTGTTATTCTGCAACGTTAAAAAGGAAGACAATAAGAAAAATTGATAGCAGGTTTGTTCTCACCAACGATGAGGAGGAAGTATTCATGAAGAGTAAACATTGGTCAATGTTTCTGGTAGTCATGTTCCTGTTTTCTTTCAGCTTACCTGCAATAGCGGGGATGTTTGAAGATGACGGAAGCGAAATTGGGTTCAGTACACATGCTCGCTGGCGTGGTGAAGCAGATGGACGGGATTTTGATTCTGATACCGGTATGGGTGCATATAGTGTCCTGCGTCTACGTTCTGCCATGACATTCGCAAGAGACGATGTTTTTGTCAAGTTCCAGGTACAGTATCCAAACCAAATCGGCTGGAACTCATCGAATCTTGCCACAGACAACAGGGTTGACGTTCACCAGGCATATATTAAAGCCTATAATTTCCTGGTAGATAAGGTGTCGCTGAAAATCGGTCGTATGGAGATGAAATATGGCGCGGAAAGACTGGTTGGTGCCGTTGACTGGTCGAATGTAGGTCGTGTATTTGACGGTTTCAGGCTCCGCTATGGTTGCGAAAACATAAAAGCGGATGTTTTCTTCACGAAGCAGGTAGAAAGAACTCCTGCCGGTGTCGAAACCAAAGAACCCGATGACAATTTCTACGGTCTCTGGATCAAGTATAAACCTATCAACTTCAATGTCTTCGCGTTCCACAATTCTGCTGCCGCATTAGACAATTATAACGTTTTCCATACTAACTTCAACCGGACAACTGCTGGTATTCACTACAAAAACCATTATGAAAGCGGTTTTGGAACAATGGTCGAAGCTGCATACCAGATGGGGACAAAACGTGATTTTGATCCAGTTGATGGTATGGTTGATACCGATATTGCCGCATGGATGGCTGTTCTCGCTGTCTGGTACCAGATGGAGAGTTCGTTGAATCCCGCTATTATGGCAGGTATTGATATGACCAGTGGTGATGATCCTGAATCAGAGGATAAATGTGAAGATTTTGATAACCTCTATTATACCGGTCACAAATGGCGTGGTCACATGGATTATTTCTTGTTATCTAATCCCGAAGGATTGCAGGATATTTTTGTCGGTGTGAAACTGAAACCATCAGACGTTTTCGGATGCGGACTTACTTTCCACAACTTCGCTACATCGCAAGACTATACGTATATGGATGAAAATAATGTTGAACAAGAAAGTACGTCGCTCGGGATGGAAGTTGATGCCGACATGTGGTACAAAGTCAAAGACAACATGAAATTCAAAGCGGGACTTGGCTACTTTATGCCTTCTGAAGACTGGGTTGGTAAAGATAAGGATGCCGGTCTCTGGGGCTATATGATGCTCGTAACCAAGTTTAATCTTGTCAGGTAAATACCTAAAAGAATAGCACAAAAAAACCGGGCAGCTACTAGTTGCCCGGTTTTTTTATTTTCTTCGATCTATACTTCGCCGTTAGTTGATCTCTGTTTATATGACGTGGTATCCGTTGACTTACGCCGTCTCTTGCGACGTTTACCCTGTTCGGAAACACCATTCTTGTCGCCGTAATCCCCGTAGTAGTAAGAATAATACCGGTAAGTGGAATAGTATGTATATGGCCTGTAATATCTGTAGAAATAATAATATGCTGTTCCATACCTATACGATGTATGGTTCAGGATGACACCCATAATCTCGATATTGATCTTCTTGACGGTATTAATCGCGTATTCCAATGTTTTGGCGTTTGTGTGTTCCATCTTTACCATGATGATCATGCCGTCGGTGTACTCTGCTACGGACATAGGATCTGTACAGACAAGGATCGGAGGTGTGTCAATAAGAACGATATCGTATTCTGAACGCATCCTGGTGATAAAATCACCCATCGCTCTCGACGAAACCAGTTCAGCTGGATTAGGGGGTGATGATCCACCCGTGATGATATGAAGATTCGGGACTCCGCTACTCTTAATGATGTTATCGAGTTCAACACCCTCCAGCAGGTATTCTGTTATACCAGGCTTCCTTGGAACGTCAAAGAAACGATTCTGCGTTGAGCGCCTCAGGTCAAGGTCTACAATCAGAGTCTTTTTACCACCCTGCGCGAAAGCTACCGCCAGGTTAGCTGTGGTCAATGATTTGCCTTCACCAACACCCGGACTCGATACGACAAATACATTTTTACCCTTGTCAGTCGCAGCAAACTGGAGACTGATTTTTAATGAACGGTAAGCCTCTGCGACATACGATTTTTGCGACTCGAAGATCAGCATCTGCCGTCCTCGAACCGTATTTGTCCGCCTTGGATTATTTTTTCTTCCCAGGGTATTGGGAGCGATTTTGGGTGCAAAAACCGGGATCGCACCAAGTGGAGATACACCCAGTTTCCTGATATCGTTTTCATCCTTAATCGTACTGTCAAAGAAGTCCACCGCTGTACAGAGAACAATTCCCAGGATAACGGAGAGAAAAAATGCCAGAACGGTTTTGGAAATCTTACGTTCGGAAATTGGTTGGGTTGGATAGACGGGTTCGTCAATGATTTTTACTCCACCCTGTTCAGCTGCGACCTTGATACGTGCTTCTTCACGTTTATCAAGAAGGATATAAAGAGTACGTTCCAGCACATCCTTAGCGCGTACCAGGCGGGCATATTCAAGAATATCCTTGGGAAGATTTGGGTGTTCAGTTTTAAATCGTTTTATTTTAATCGAGTAAAAATCAGATTCATTTTTATATTTAACCTCTTCCATTAATGCCGCGTCCAGCTGACGTTGAAGTTCATGCAGGGAAAGGATAGACTGTGACTGATCCTCTTCTTCCCCGTTTTTCGCCCCGATTGAAAGCTGAACAAGTTCATTCAGAATCTGTTTACGTTCCTTCTGCAATTCACGAATCTGGGCTTCATTTCCTGACGTCAAGCTGAGAATGCTCAATTGTTCTTTGATGTCATTCAGTTGCAGACGGAGAACTGAAACGTCTTTACTATGGGGAATCCCTGCCGGAGCCACTGAAAGCTTATTCAGAAGGGATGATATCTGGTTATTGTATGAGTCTATATTGATACGAACCATCTCGAGGTTCGCCTTGGCTTCCGAACGGCCTCTTTCCAGTTCCAGTAATTCCTGTCCAACACCACCTTCCGCGTCAGCGGTAACAATATTTTTGTCCGCCAGGAATTGCTGAAGATCTCCCTCAGCGGTTTCCATTTTTACACTTGTCAGATTAATCTGATCATCGATAAAATCTGATACCTGTTCACTATCCTGCCGTTCGAGAAGAATACAACGGTTTCGAAATTCTTCCAATGCTACTTCAGCCCCGGCATAAGCAAGTTTGGGTGATGGTGATGAGGCTATGATTGTTATAAATTCTTCTTCACGTGGATTGATCGAGTGACGAATATCCCGCACCGTTGTAATCAAGGTATCCGCAGGCAGTTCCGGGAATTTTTCAAGTAGACGTTCACGGACTCTTTTCCTGTATTCCCGGCTGTGTAAAAGGTTAGTATAGTAAGCTTGAGTTTTCCCCCGTGAATAATATGGCACAGGTGTTCCTACAGAAAATTCCGGTGCAGCAGATAATCCTTCGACAGACACCATTACTTTTGAACTGGCTGTGTAGATCGGCACCTTTGAAAAGAGAACGTAGGTTACCGGAATCATTACAATCAGCACCGAAAGCATTATAATCCAGGGTCGTTTTATAATTGCGAAAAATACCGAGAGTAATAAGATGGGGAGAGTTATCTCTTCATCTAATAGTAGGTCTTGCTTAATGTCCAATCCATTCCCATTCATCTTTTATCTCATGTAAATCAATGGATAACTAAGTAATAATTTAAATTTATAGTATTACAAACGCCTGAGTATAACATACGAAGATATCAATAACGCAATATCACGCATAAACTGCGACATAAAATGGACATCCTTGTAGAACGGAAGCTCGCCGACAACAATAATATCACCAGGCGATACTAAAGGAATTTCATCCGTTCTGCCGCTGTGAATCAGCTTTTTCAGCTTGACCTTGCGTAATTCATACCTGCCGTTATTTTTATAAATGTGCTTTACGTCGTTCATATTGCCTTCACGCTGCTTACCACCGGCTCGATATACAAGGTCAGCAATATTTTCATCCAACTCGGGGATAAATTTTCCCGGGCTTCTAACCTCGCCTATAACTCGAACAAAAGACTGGTTGTTCAGCATCGGCACAATTATCATGTCATTGTTGAATATTTCCGGTAGCGTTTCATCGGATGAACTCGCGAAAAAATCATACATATCAACAACAATTCGGTCTACTTTTTTATCGGGACCTCGCCGGATTATTGTTACTTTCTTCAAGTCCGCTGCTTCCCTCGGTCCACCAGCTTCGGCAATTATTCCCTGCAGTCCTATTGGACCTTTGACAAATAGAGGTCCCGGTTTGACCACCTGACCCAGAACCTTAACATTCAGCATCCTGTATTCTGATATGTTGATGAAAAACTGTTGTCCCTCAACAAATTTTGTCAGGAGTGGACGTAGATACCGGCTTAGTTCTGAAACCGTCATCCCATCGAGAGGAATGTTGGAAAGTAATGGGTAGTCCGTAGTGCCATCTTCACGAACCAGAACTGACCGCGACAACTCCGCATGTTCCAGAACAGTAATATTGATTACATGGCCGACCTGGATCACGTTTTCAGCACTATGAACGAAGCTGACACAACCTACTATTAATAATAATATTAAAAGTAGCGAGAAACCCCTCTTCAAAATGATACCCCCGGTCTTAAGCTGAATTAATTGATAATAGACTTATTTATATTTACGGAAGAATACCGGTTCTCCAGGGATCAAGACAGTCAAATATTTACTTTTAGATTTTCCTTTTACCGGTATTCCCACTCAATGAAGAGCGAAGTCCAAAACTTTTCAAGTTAACTCGTCCCCAAATGACAATCAAGCGAGATCAGAAACGAGACCTTCGCAAACATCCTACAGAAAAAATCTCTTCATAGTAGATATATTGTAAATAAACAATAGTTTAAGACATTCAGTTTCGTATTTTTTGGAACTAAAAACCCATCCCGATCATCAGGGATGGGTTATAAAAATATTAACGGCATTTTTATATAATTATTTAAGCAGAACGATTTTCTCTACCTGTCTTTTAGAATCAGATTGTAAGACGACATAATAGGTCCCTGCGGTTAATCCCTCTGCATCAAAAGAAAACTTACGAATTCCCGGTAGCATATCGCCTGTAAACAGCGTAGCAATGTTCCTTCCAAGGATATCGTAAACAACCAGGGCTGTGCCAGATAAGCCATTTGAGTTTACTGTGATTGTAGTTGATGGATTAAACGGGTTTGGATATGATGAGAGTAATTTTATTGAAATTGGCAATTTCCCATCATTTCCAGGTGAGATATAATTTTCTACCGTTATCGTGTCCGTAACTACGATATTGTCAGCCAGTGTGGCAGTTTCTCCACCAAAATTGAAGACATATAAACCGAACGATCCAGCGGCAAGAACAGTATCTTCTACCGGACAACCGGGAAGAAGCTTATCATCCCACCAGGCACTTATCTGACTTCCAAGGCACTCAATTGACATTTTATGCCAACCATTTGCTCCCGGTATTCCACCCGGCAATGTATCGGCATCCCAAATGCCCAGGTCGACACCGGATATAAGAGTATCCGCAACTGGATACTGTTTCAGCTTTATTGCAGGTGAAGCAGGTGGCATCCCACCAGAGTTAAAGTCTGCATATAAAACATAATATCTCTGGATACCACCGGTGGTATCCCATCGCGCGACGACACCATGCCTGGTTGCTTCTCCCACGGTAACATAAATCCAGGCATCAATCCTGTAATCTTCCAGATTATTTGGACCCGCTAAAGTGGTACCAACCATGCCTGCATTAGAAATGCTGCCAACCCATCCGTCACCACCAGGAGTTGATTCATCAAAATCAACCTCTATTTCAGCCGTTCCCTCTGGGGGCCAGGGATTATACCAGTCAAGGCTTAAACTACCGTCGGTAAAATATTCCTTATATAAAACTTCTTGCGAATAAACCAAAGTGGAAATCATTAATAATGCTATATTTATCACAATAATCTTCATTAGTTCCTCCTCCATTACAATTAATCATAAATTTTCACCCCTTTTTTATTCCCTATATGTTCTATAAAACACTTTATATATTCTCAAATTACACTATTCAATACTGTTAGACAAGCCTAACCCTTGATATTTTTTTAAGAGAGGACATTTATAATCTTAACTTACCCAGTTTCCCCATAAGAATCTGATTCTTTTAATGTTACATCCCTTAACAAGAAAGCTGAATATCTTTCTTATCTATATTCACTTGCCATTTCGATCATATAACGGTTATCTTGGATCGAATTTTGATGATAGAAGTATTAACAGTAATAATTCCGATCCTTGTCTGGATTAATTTTCCGGTTGATTATGCATATAATTTCGATAGTTGGCGCACGACCTAATTTTGTTAAAGTTGCCCCGATTTGCTGGGAAACAGCAAAACATAAAGATATTCGTCACACCCTGGTACATACAGGTCAACATTACGACATTTCGATGTCGGACAACTTCTTCCAAACTCTTGATATTCCACAACCTGACATCAATCTCGAGGTCGGTTCATCCAGCCATGGTGAACAAACCGGAAAGGTGATGATCGCCCTCGAACCTGTCCTGGAGGAATATAAGCCTGACTGGGTACTGACCTATGGTGATGTAAATTCTACTGCAGCTGCCGCATTGGTTGCTGTTAAACTCGGAATTAAAACAGCGCATGTGGAAGCCGGTCTGCGATCAGGCGACAGATCCATGCCCGAGGAAATCAACCGGATTGTAACTGATTCTATTAGCGACCTGCTTTTCGTTACCGAACAATCTGGAATCGATAACCTTAATAATGAAGGCGTTAGCGAAATAAAAACCCGGTTTACCGGTAACGTGATGATTGACAGCCTCATTAAGTTGCTCCCGAAAACCGAAAAGAATAGAGCATTTAAAACCTTTGGATTGGAGCAGGGAAAATATATTCTTGTTACACTTCATCGCCCGTCAAACGTAGATAATCCGGATGTTTTTAGAGACCTGTTGTCCGCACTAGGTGATATTTCTGAAGATATTCCGGTATTTTTTCCAATCCATCCCAGGACTCGGAAGAGTATAGAAGAATATGGATTTGAAGACATTTTGCATAAACATAAACATTTATATTCAAGTACGCCCGTTGATTACCTGACATTTCTTTCCCTGACGCGATATTCCGGGGGGTTGATTACCGATTCTGGTGGTATCCAGGAAGAAACAACGTACCTGGGTATTCCCTGCATCACGCTAAGACCCAACACGGAACGTCCTTCGACAATAACGCTGGGTACAAATGAACTTGTTGAACCATCTTCAGGAGCATTACTCAGCGCGTTCAGCAGGTTAAAATCGGGAGAATGGCGAAAAGGGAGCATCCCCCCTCTTTGGGACGGAAAAGCAGCGGAAAGAATTATTAATACTCTATTTGAGAGCGAATGAAGAGGTAATAATTCATCGAGATATGATGATATAAATATAAAATATGCAGAGATAATTATTTTTCTTATATAATACCTATGAGACTCAACATATTATCTTTTCTCTTCTTACGAAATAAAACAATATAGTTGAGTTAAATTCTTCTCATGCTGAGAGTCAACTAAAGTCGCTCTATTTCAACAACTTCGGTGTATCAACCCACTTTTTTTGCTGAGCTCTTGACCTGAACACTTCTGAACACATATATTTTTGCATTCATTGCCATGAGATAAGGAAAATGAGGTATCTCATCAGGCAATTTTTCATTTAAAAACATTTATATATCTACAATGTTAATCTAGTTGTAGACAATCGGTAACCTGAGACTTTTGAGGGATTTAGCAAAGTAAGGTTCAGGATCAACCGGTTTTCATTAACCAAGGAGGTTACTTATGCGCAGGTTGTTAGCAGTTGGTTTGGTTCTACTTCTAGTAGCACCGTTTGCTTTTTCACAGGACATGTTGATGAAGGGCTCCTGGGATCTTGGTGGATCATTTGGATTTATGACTCAGAGCGGTGACGCTCATGAATTTGATGAAGAATCGAAGACGACTATAAGCTTTGCCCCTGACCTGGGATATTTTGTCATTGACAAACTCTCAATTGGCCTGCTTTTCGATTACACATCTATGACTCAAGGTGACTATAAAGACACCTTCATGACAATTGGCCCACGGTTGACATATTACATCCCAATGGAAAAGGGTGCACCATTTGTGGAAGTAGGATACACAATGGGCACACATAATTACGAGGAACCTGGTATTGATGAGGTTACTTTCGAAGAAATCATTGAAGATGGTACCAACACTACCAGCATGCTTCATTTTGGCGCCGGTTACCTGGTCCCAGTAAATGACCATGTTGCCCTCTATGGCAAGCTCGCTTACAGCATGGATACAGTAGAGCTAGAATTTGACGATGAATCCAGGGATGGTAACACACTTGCCTTTAAAATTGGCTTCAAGTTTTTCCATTTTAAATAACCTGATTCTTTAAAGTTTTAGAAAAACCCATCCCGAATGATCGGGATGGGTTTTTTATTACATGATTTTGAAACCCGACAATCCCGAAGTGTCGGGATGTCGGGCCATCCATCGGAACAGGTTTTTACATTTCTGCTTCCTGTAATTAGCTTTTGCAATCAAAACATTTAGCGTTCGTCAAAACGTTTGGATGTTCGTATATTCTGTGAAACAGGAGAGGGAAATTATCGAATATGGCAATAGTCTACCAGGTATATGATCTGACTTCTGATGGACGGGGAGTTACAAAACGACCCGACGGGCGTGTTATGCTTGTCGATGGTGCGGTCCCCGGAGACCATGTTGTAGTATCAATCGGAAACGAAGGCCTACGAGGTCCTCTGCTGGCGGAAGTTGAAGAGATTATTGTCCCATCGGCAGACAGGGTAGATCATCCCTGTACACATCATCACCGCGGATGCCCTGGATCTCCTCTTGGTGCGTTACGATATGACGCGGCGTTAAACTGGAAAATAAAACATCTGCGTGAAACCCTGAAACGGATCGGGGGGATTATTGATCCGTTGATAGAAGATCCGATCCCCTCACCGTACCCGTCAGGCTACAGGGACCGCCTCGAATTCCGACTTCATTTTTCCAGGAAACAATGGAGTCCTGTCTATTTTACCCGTTATAGGACAATTTCGATTAATGATTGCATGCTCGGAATGGAACCCGTCAGGTCAGCCCTCAACATGCTTGCTTACGGTTTAAATGAGAACAGGCTTGCTCCTCCCGATGGGAGATGGAAAAGGGGATTACGTCTTTTAATCCGTGATAATGGAGCTGATGCTGCCATCGCTGTTCTTTTTGTTGTCGCCAACCGCCATGTTGATCCTGAACCTTTTGCACCATGGCTGAACAATGCCAACCTCGCTGGTTGGCAGATATGCCGCACACCCAGTATGAATGCCCGTTATTTCAAATCAACCGTTGATGGCGAAAATGGCGATACGAATGTTCTATATCCTGTTACTGTAATCGATACGGTTCAACCGACACAAAAACCTGGAACAGGTTTTTTCGAATTAAATAAGTCAATATCAGCACCTCCAACCATATTTACCCAGGCAAACAGGAACATGGTACCAGGTCTTGTCTCAACCGTTCTTGAATATGTATCGCCAGACGCATATCTACTGGACCTTTATGGAGGTTATGGATCATTTGCATTGAGCCATGCTATACGAGGTGGAAGGTCAACTGTTGTCGAATCAACGGGAGAAGCTGTAAAAGCAGGACAAAACTTTGCAGAAGCGAATAATTACCCTGCTCATTATGTCATCGGTGATCTTGGTGAAAGAGCATTTATTAATGTACCCCTTGATCGTTTTGATGCCATAATCTTAGATCCACCTAGGCGTGGAGCACATACCCCGGTGCTTGATTTAATAAATGACAAAGGTACCGGGAGAATAATTTATGTTTCCTGCCATCCTGCCGCGCTGGCCAGGGATTTGAAAAGACTTACCCATTACAAGCCGGAAAAATTTATTCCGATAGATTTGTTCCCACACACTGCAGATCTTGAAACAATCGCTGTTCTGAGACGCTCTTAAATTCTCAGGATCGATCATTTCTTCCTAGGGCATTATTACCAGTAATTCATTATCTTCAATTTCCATAGCTTATATTTTCTAGTTAAAATCCTTATTGGAGATAATAATGCACCTTCTTGAAAAATTAACTCAAACCCCGGGAACACCAGGCCAGGAGCCAAGAATACGTGAAGTAATCCGTAAAGAGTTGAAATCCCTGGTGGACGAGATTCGGGTAGACCGACTTGGGAACCTCATCGGTTTTAAAAAAGGTGATGGTAAAACACGTGTAATGATTTCAGCGCACATGGACCAGATTGGCTTCATGGTAGCCCACATAGATGACAAGGGTTTTATCAGTATAAATCCAACTGGTGGATTTGATCCCCGTACATTGATGGCGCAGAGGGTGATTGTCCATGGAAAGAAGGACCTACCCGGCGTAATCGGTTCAAAACCGAAGCATATCCTGTCTGAAGAGGAGATGAAGAAACCTTTAAAGATTGAGAACTTTTTCGTAGACCTTGGATTACCGGCGAATGAAGTGAAAAAATATGTGCGTCCCGGCAATGCCATTACCTGGGTGGGTGAATTCGGAGAAATGGGCGACATGTATGTCGCCAGGGCGATGGATGACAGGATAGGTGTGTACATCATGCTTGAAGCCCTGAAGAAACTGAAGAAACATAGTTGTGACATCTATGCCGTTGCAGCAGTACAGGAAGAGGTAGGAATCCGTGGAGCGCTGGCTTCAGCAGCTGAGATAAGACCTCATATCGGACTAGCTATCGATGTGACAATAGCCAACGATGTTCCCGGATCAAAACCGCACCAGTTCGTTACTGAAATGGGTCATGGAATAGCTATAAAACGTATGGACGCTGCTTCTATTTCCAGTCCAAAACTTGCTGATCATCTTGAAGAGATCGCTGACAGTAAAAAGATAAAATGGCAGACAGAAATTTTACCGCGTGGCGGAACAGACGCCGGGGCTATGAGACAAATTCCTGGTGGTGCGCACGTCGTAACAATTTCTGTCCCCAGCAGATATGTCCATTCAACCGTGGAACTTGTCCATAAAAAAGACGTCAAGGGTGGAATAGATTTGCTCTCTGCTTATCTTACAGAAGCAGGAACCCGTGATTATTCATGATGAGTATAAGAACTGAAATTTTGTACGGACAGTTCTCCTGAACATAAATTGATTGAGGATAGAGGATGGGTCAAAAACCTAAACCAATTTCACCGGGAATCCAGATGGCTGGTTCTCAAAGAGGAGACCTGGACCAGTATTTCGATTATTTTTTCGGATCACATCGACCTGCGATGATGCCGGCAGGTGAAGGCTGGCACCCGGCGGCTGATGTATACGAGACGGAAACAAACATAATAATTGTTGTCGATATTGCCGGCATCTCGGTTAACGATGTGAACCTGGTACTGAAGAAAGAAAATCTTATTCTTCAAGGGACACGTTACGAAAAAGCAAACGACCAAACCCGTCATTACCATAAAATGGAAGTAGCCTACGGTCCATTCGAGAGAGTTTTCAGGCTGCCTTCACCGGTAAAATCCGATAGCATCCAGGCAGAGTACAAGGATGGGTTGATGGTCATTAAGATGGACAAAAAACAAGCCCCACAGGCTGGACGTAGAGACATTAAAATAAGATAGAAGAAACTCATGGCTGAAATTGAATCTATTGATGTTGTTCGACCAGGTAAGCTGAGTGTTCCCAAAAATTTACCGTTGTTGACTACCAACGAACTGGTAATCTTTCCTGGAATAATTGTGCCGCTGGCTGTCAGTGATGAACAGACGGTTCAGTTGATCAATGACGTTATGCAGAGTGGCGGTCCAAGGATCATCGGTGCGTTTCTTAACAGCAGCGAAGAGGGTACAACCAATTCTGCAGATGATTTATACAATATCGGCACGGCTGTCCTGATCCTGAGAATGCTCCGAATGCCGGACGGTAGCATGAGAATTATCGGGCAGGGGATGGAAAGAATCCGCCTCGATGAGCTCACTCAGACTGTGCCCTACCTGCGTGGAAGAGTCCAGGTAATTAAAGTAAAGTCGCGCAAAACGGTCAAAATGGAAGCAATGATTCGTGCATTGCAGGAAGATTTTGACCAGATGGCTGAAATTGCTCCCCAGATTCCTGATGAATTTAAATCGGCGGTGCATAGTGTTGAAGATCCGGGAATTCTTTCCGACCTGATAGCGGCTAACCTGAATGTTGACGCTACAGCACGTCAATCTGTCCTGGAAGCGCTTAAGATCCCCGACCGGATTGCAAAAGTAAGGAAACTGCTTGCACGTGAGCTGGAAATTTTGAAAATCGGCAGCAAACTTCAGAATGATACGAAAGAAGAGATCGATAAAACTCAACGGGAATATTTCCTCCGGCAGCAATTAAAAACGATCCAGAAAGAGCTGGGTGAGGATGACGAAAAAAATCCGGAGGTTCTTGAGTGGCGAAAAAAGGTAGATGAAGCCGAGTTGCCTGAACGTGTCCTCGATGTTGCCGAAAAGGAATTAACACGCCTCGAAAGGATGAATCCGGCATCATCAGAGTACTCGGTTATTACTACCTACCTGGATTACCTGGTTACTCTTCCCTGGGAAACGCTAACAGACGACCACCTCGATCTGAAGGAAGCGCGTAGAGTACTTGATGAAGACCACTACGGTCTCGATGATATAAAAGAACGAATCCTGGAAGTACTAGCAGTACGTAAACTTAAACCGGATTCACAGGGCCCGATCATTTGCCTCGTTGGCCCACCGGGAGTTGGTAAAACATCACTCGGCCAGAGTATTGCCAGGTCAATGGGACGAAAATTTGTCCGCCTGGCGCTCGGTGGTGTTCGTGATGAAGCAGAAATCCGTGGACACAGGCGTACTTACGTGGGTGCCATGCCCGGCCGGATCCTCCAGCGGCTGCGCAAGGTTGGCAGCCGCAATCCCCTGTTTATGCTCGATGAAGTTGATAAACTGGTATCGGATTTCAGGGGTGATCCCTCATCTGCCCTGCTCGAGGTGCTCGATCCTGCGCAGAACAGCACTTTCTCAGACCATTATATCGACATAGAATTTGACCTGAGCGCGATATTCTTTATCACGACAGCAAATTACCTGCACGCTATTCCGCCGCCACTTAGAGATCGGATGGAGGTTATCCAGCTACCCGGTTATATCGCACGTGAAAAAGTACAGATCGCCAAGAACTACCTGGTTCCACGGCAGGTTGAAGCCAATGGACTGAATAAGAAGCTGATAAAGTTTACCGATAAGGCTCTCGATAATATGGTGATCTACTATACACGGGAAGCGGGTGTTCGCAATCTTGAACGGACAATCGGCGCGGTTTGCAGGAAAGTTGCTTTGAAGATCGCTGAGACCGGTGAGAATGGAAGAGTAGTTATAAAACATTCAAACCTGTCCGATTATCTTGGACCGGAAAAAATCTCGCCCCACTGGAAAAACAGGAAATCAGCGGTTGGGATTACCTCCGGGCTGGCTTATACGCCATACGGTGGATCGGTACTCCAGATCGAGACAATCCTGATGCCGGGGAAAGGGCGTATCCGTGTTACCGGGCAATTGGGTGATGTGATGCAGGAATCCGCACAGATCGCGCTTTCATGGATTAAGGCACACCATAAACGGCTGGGTATTAAAGCGGATACATTGAACGACAACGATCTCCACCTGCACGTACCTGAAGGTGCTACACCAAAGGACGGACCATCGGCAGGGATTACCATGTGCACAACCCTGGTATCCCGTTACAGTGGCAGAAAGGTCAGGAACGATATCGCTATGACAGGCGAGCTTACCCTCACCGGACAGGTACTTCCCATTGGTGGATTGCGTGAAAAAGTAGTCGCGGCAAACCGAGCCAGGATCCAGCATGTGATTATCCCCTGGGATAACCGTAAAGACCTGGAAAAAGTCCCTGATGAGGTTCGTGAAAAGATAGAATTTTATCCTGTTAAAAAGATGGATGAAGTTCTGAAAATTGCTTTAGAAAATTGATTTTTAGATATTAAGATAAAATAAATATTACCTTAATGGGTGACCCTGTTGGCTTTGACAACAGGGTTTATTAATTGGCACGAGAAAAATTTTTGTATACCCTTGTTAGCTTGTTATACATGGTTTAATTGTTTTAATGAAAGAATCCTTTAGAGACACTGGATCCCCGATCAAGTCGGGGACGACACCGTAGGTTCCCCAGCCTGACTTTTTAACTGTTGTGACGATGGGTGTCCATGTCAGCTTGATGACAGGATTTATTTTTAGAAAATGTCCTGGAATTCGGTTATCCCGGGCTACCTCCTAGAAAAACGCGTTCATTTCCATCCGGGCAAGGTGTACAGGTTCCCGCCCCTGGTCAAGCCTGAGAGTATAAACCGCGCGACCTGTCAAGTGTTCTCCAATCCTTATTTCAGCGCGCAGATTGCCCCGTCCATTGCGTCCTTTCGGACGACCGTCTGCCAGTTCATAAGCCCAATCATCCAGGTTAGATTCCACCCATAACGCTTCCATGTCAGCACTGATACGCCCTTTGTCCCTAACTGCCCATATCAATCCCGGTTTTATTCCCACTGCGTTCACGTTTTCAGTCTCAGAGAGTTGATTATCCAGCAGACCACGCATCTCAAGCTGGATAGTCCAGCGAGTATCCGGGCGGAATGATACCTTAGAACTGATTCTGCGGAATCGGAACCTGTCTGCATCGGAACGACGGGCAAGGCTTTTTAGCTGCCGTTTATATGATCCTGTGTTTTCCAGGTCAAATTGTTCCGAAATCCTGTTACGTGTTCTCAATTCCCAGGTGTCAAAAGCAAACCTTTCAGCGCCGGTCTGATACAGGTTGTTCAGTCGTTTTTCAGTATCATATCTAATACGTGAAGAAAACAACCTGGAGTTCCTGAAGAGATGCAGATCCTGGCGCCATGATAAACGTCCGTTGATCGTTGAATCAGTCTGGAATGAATTAAGACGCAGCAGGTATATATCAGAACTTTTTTCCCACTTAGTCGTCTCGGAAACTTCTAGGTTTGTTACAACCGATATGTCCTCCCAACCAAAACCGTCTTGTTTGCCCGAACCTCCGGGCAACCTGTGTGGAGACCAGTCGATATCGAAGGCAGCAGCAAGATCAGTTGTGGGGAACGATTCACCGGTTGGCTCAGATCGGAGGATATAATTCCCTATTTCAGGATCATAGAAATATTCATCCCCCACACGTATATAATCTCCTTCTCCGGCAGGAACCTGGTAGGCTATCAAAGCTGACGAATTTGTCACTGTCTGGTTTAGTCGATACCGAGCATCAAGTACCAGCGCTCCATTCAGTGGACTGTAAGTTGCCTGTGCTGATGCCAGGTCGGTAGTTACATCAGCACTATCCCCTTGAGCGAATCGTTTTTCGCGGTGACTGATTTCCACTTTGTTACGCCACGATGAACCGGGGGGACTGTAAGTCCATTCCAGGCCAAGCGCATCTTCATCGTATACGTCCTCGAAACGTTTTTCGTCTTCCTGCTTTTCACGTTGACGCTTTTCAGCGCTGGCAAGACCACTGTGTCCCTTCCACTTTGAAAGTCCCCAGGATGCCCTCAAACGTTGATACCTGTATCCTGTGTACACGGAATCAAGTATCGTTGAATTCCTGTCCTCCCATTCATAATCGAATCCGGGAATCCAGACACCGAGGAAACCGGAAACATTACCTCGTGAACGCAGCCAGTCGGATTCACTCACAAGATTTTTATCTTCGCTGGCAAGGTTCTCAAACAACAAGTTGCTTTTAATACGACTTGTATTAACATTAATCCCGGCATCCTGCCTGTCGCTTATAAAACGACCTCCACGGTCAAGTGAATAATACCCAGCGTTTAAGGAAAGCCATTGCGTGAGACCACTTGTCAATTGAAGCCCACGTTCAGATTCGCCAAGGTTTTCTTCAAGACTGTCCGCTCCCCAGGTTCGTTCGTATTCAACATCCTTTGAGCGGGCGAAGGGAGTAAAATCAGCCTGTTCATCACGGATAATGACATTCGCCTCAAGTGAGGAAATTGAGCTTGAGGATGGGACTTTGAGTGTCACAGATGAGTTCTGAGCAAAACCTGTGTTGTCAGAATCGTCCAATGAAGAAAAAGTATTACGATCATAGTCGCTGACTGCCATATCTGAATTGATCTTGACCCAGTTGAAAGGTTCAGCGTTTAACGAAAATGCACCAATCCTTTTCCTTTCCGGGAGGGGAACTCTGCGAACAGGTAGGTAATCCCCATTGCCAGGACCTACCCATTCGAATGAATAATTACCATTTACCGGATCATAGATTCTCGAATAATCACCCTGTTTATATCCAACCTGGCTGAAAAGCACACTCCAGCTGCCTTGAGGATTTCCTTCTTCATCAGGTTGTACATAGATAAAAATTGAATAGTGCAGGTTGTCTATCCAGGTCGTATCAATACGTGTGTAATCACCTTCACCAGTTCCGAGCGAATCCGCAGCCGGGACAAATGCTTCTCCGGAATCATCATCTCCCTGTTTTGCGATCTGCCTCCGAGTTGCCGATGTCATTTCGAAACCGATGGGATTATCACCATCCTCACCTTCCTGGATAAACTCCGCGATGATGTTATATCTTTCGTTCGCTGATGTGGCTTCAAGCCTGCCTGCATACAAATTTCGAGGGAATATTTCCGCTGAGTATTCGAAATCAACTTCGATTCTGGACTCTGAGGTGATATTCAGACCGGGCATAAAGGTTATTTCACCACGGGAATAATTAATTATATAGTCGGACGATTCCCCTCTTTCGCGCTGAATCCCGTCAACCCAGACTTTCTCACTCCCCCCTTCGATTAATATCGGATTTTCTCCATTCCGTCCGGTCAGTTTATATGGACCCTGAATTCCATCGATCCCCTGAAACCTGTTTGTGAAAAACTGTGAACGGGTTACCGCTCCGGCAGCTCTTGCGTTTACATCAAGGTTGAAATATTCAGCCTGTGCCCCTTCGAGACGTCTTTTTACTGTCCCGTATTTTCCACCCTGGAAATCAAGGTCGAAATCACCAAACCTGGCACGGGTATTCGGTGCCTGGAGATCAATATAAACTTTGTCTATTTCTTCCAGCCGTTTACTGGTTCCTTCAGGCTGGATGGGAATATTGCTGTCATCAAGGAGTGCCCGAACCTGAATGTCCTGCGAAAGGTTGCCACTTAGCTGAAGCCGTAGCCCTGACTCCAGGCTGACATCTCTTCCGGAACCAACTTGTATTCCTCGCATAAGGTAACCACTGCGCCTGAGGACACTCCGACTATAAAAGTTGTCTCCTTCAGAAAACTGTGCCGGTTGAAATAAGATCAGATCATCTTCAACAGAGAGAGAATCACTTTTAAGAATGTTTTGATATGAAAGGTTATACAAACTATCCGGGACTGAGACCGGTAAAAACCGGTATTCAACCAAGTATTTTTGCCTGGGTGTTATCAGCCAGCTGATAATTCCATATGTCGGTTCAAGGAAATAGTCTATTGTTTCTGATAAAGTATCACCACTTGTATCCGAAACAACTAATGTATTGGGATCTATATATTTATCTGGCAGTTTTGTTTCCTGAAGGAGTGTATCGGGAAATATCCAGCCTGAAAAATATCCGGGTTTATCTGTTATAAGTTTATGCTCTTCAGTGGCTGATAAATAATCCGGGAAAATAAGACAGAGAGACCATACCAGCGGTATTAAACTCGATATTTTGAATCTTGAGATCAACGAGCGATCCGTTCAATTCTGTAGGTTTTCACACATTTTTCTACCACTACTGCCAAGATGTTATCCTGAACATCTATATCATTGACTGGTCCCCCAAAAAAGTTCTGATCCCATGATCCAATGGTTTCGCCACCGCCAGTTCTGACAACGATACCTTCTTCGCCACAGATCCAGATTTTTTTATCCTGGAAAGCAAGTCCTTTTATCGGGGTATCGCTAAACGGTGATTTCTGTATTCCTTTAAATGATCCATATATATCCAGCATAATTATATCATCACGATCTTCATCAACGATGGCGATTTGTCCCATCCTTCCAGACACAATTCGAACGGGTGACACGAGCTGGATATTTGTTTTTCCATAACCAACACGCTCTATCAATCTTCCATTTATATCAAGTAACAGCACTTCCTGCAGATCCCCTTCGATCAGTGCAATGTCTCCATTTGATGTTTTTGTTAAGGAAACAGGCCTTTCGAATGGAAAATCATCTTCTTCATCCAAAGTCCCACCGAATGCGCCCAGTGGCGCGAAATGCCTGTCGAACCTTATAATTCTTCCGCCTAAAGGATCACACACCCACAACTCAAACCCGACCATTACAATGTCAGATGGATCTCGAAATGAACCTTCACCAAAACCAAATCCACCGGCATGCGAAATGTATTTTAAATCTGTATCGAGGTGAATGATCCTGCTTTTACTCTCTTCCAGGATATATAAGGATCCATCAGGATCAAAGGTTATGGCTTTAATCGGACCTACATGTCCGATTTTCAATTGCTCATCAGAGGATTTCTGAAACACAAGCTCAAGCGGGTATTCAGCTAATACTGTGGAAAATAGTCCCAGGATTAATAATATTTGCACAGCGTGTAATAATCGCCTTTTCACGATTGCCTCATGCGTTATTTAGATTACTGCCCGGATTGATCAGACAATATATATTAAACAAATATTTAAAAGAAAACGGACTATTCTTTCTTTTGAATAGTCCGTAAAACCGATAACAATTTTTATTCTTATTCCTGAAATTTCCTGCTATTTATGCCTCATTATGATACGGGTTCAGCTACGGCAAGGTCAGAGTATATTTCAAGGAGTTTATTAACTGTAGAATCCCAGCCAAACTCTTTCATCATGCCGTTTTTCATGATCTTGGACCATGCTTTTTTATCCTGGAAAACTTTCGAAGCCCGTTGTACGGCTTTAACTAATGCTTCTTCCGAATAATCCTTAAATACAAATCCAGTGCCGGTTCCCTTGGTGGATTTATAATCTTCCACTGTATCCTTTAATCCGCCGGTTGCATGCACAATCGGAGGCGTTCCGTATCTCTGGCTGTACATCTGGTTTAATCCACAAGGTTCATATTTCGAAGGCATCAGGAAGACGTCGGAGCCTGCTTCTATCAAATGCGCAAGTTCACGGTCAAAAGCGAATTTAATTGCGAACCTGGCAGGATTTTTCGCCTGGATTTTTTCCAGTTTCTTCTGCAATTCAGGGTGACCGCTTGTCAGTATCACAAAAGCAACGTTCTCCTCCAGAAGATCATCGACAGCTTTTATAAAAATATCAAATCCCTTTTGAGATGCCAACCTCGATACCATTCCGATAAGCATGGTTTCATCGGAACATTCAAGATTCAGCTTTTCACACAAAGCTTTCCTGTTATCTCGCTTAGGAGCTAAATCTTCAAGTGAATAATTCGCTTCCAGGAATTGATCCGTTTCAGGATCCCAGCGATGATCGTCAATCCCGTTAAGAATCCCGATAAAACGGTTATTCAGCTTTTTGAGGGTACCACCCAAACCACATCCAACTTCCGGGTCTGAAACAATTTCTTTGGCATATGAAGGCGAAACAGTAGTCACTATATCTGCGGTCTTAATACCAGCTTTGAGGAAGTTAAAATTACCGTTATTCCAGCCAGGGTGTGTTTCATCAAACTCATCCTTGGTGATCCCGAATTCTGCGGCCTGTTTTGCAGAAATTTCACCCTGGTAAGCCTGGTTGTGTATCGTCATCACCGTTTTAATGTTCTCAAAAAACGGATCATCCTTGTATGCAGTTTTCAGATAATACGGCACCAGTGCACTTGGCCAGTCATTAACATGGATCAAATCAGGCTGCCAGTATAAAACTTTGAGCATTTCAAAAGCTGTGCGGGCGAAAAGTGCAAAACGAAGATGATTATCCGGCCACCCCTCACCATCTTCTGGATTTACATATACATCAGGTCTATCATAAAACGGTTTATACTCCAGGAAATATGCCTGTACCTTGGATTCAGGAATAAATCCGGACTTCACACTGACTGTAACTATTTCATTACCTAGGGGTACTTCTATATCACGTAAGCGTATAACTTCACGGAGGTTATATTTGCGGTCGCGGATCATCTTATACTTGGGCATGAGAACACGAATATCGTGCTCTTTCTCTTTCAGATACCGCGGAAGTGAATTGGCTACATCACCAAGTCCCCCGACTTTGGCGAAAGGTGTTATCTCGCTACTCAAATAGAGAACGTTAAAAGCTGACATATAAATATCGCCCATTTGTAGTGTGGAACATTCGGCTAAACATACTAATATACTTCAATTAGGCGGCTGAATCAAGCTCAGGTGTATACATTACTGTGCGGTTTCGCCCCGTTTCCTTTGCATGATAAAGCGCAAGATCGGCGTGATTAATAAGCTCGCGAGGGGTTTTAATTGCCCTCGAGTTATCGGCTACTCCGAGACTGATGGTCATTTTTCCCATTGGCTGTTGGTCACCCTTGGGGAATGGTGTATCAAGAACAGCATTCCTGATCTTCTCAGCAACCAAATGACCATTCCGAATGTCATTTTCAGGGAGAATTATCGCGAATTCTTCTCCTCCATAACGCGCAACCGTATCTTCCTCACGTACATTCGCGTGAAGTACCTGTGCAAGTTGCTGCAGGAGTTTATCGCCCTGTAAATGTCCATGTGTATCGTTGTAATGCTTGAAGTTATCAATATCTATCATTATCAGCGCCAGACGATGACCATAACGTTTGGCACGTTTGAATTCTTTTTTAATCTGTTCGTTGAACAGGCGCCTGTTGGAAATATTTGTCAAGGCATCCATTGTTGCCATACGATGTACTTTCGTATGGGCGTTTGACGCTTCAATCGCACGTGCAATCACCTTGGCAATTTTTTCCACTCTTTCCATATCGTGGGGATTGAAGTTCAACTGGCGGCGGTAAAAGAGCATCATCAGTCCCTGAACACGCCTGCCGTAAACCAGTGGTACAATTAATCCCTCCTGGAGACCTGCAAGTTGCACAAGATGCGGATTCATGACACCATCAACACGTTCCGTACGAATAAGACGGGAATGTTTCTCTTTGAGAATTGAAGCTACCAGTTTCTCACTGAGAAGGATTGACATCTTGTCATCACCATATCCGGTAAAATTCCGGCGCCAGGAGATAAACTCTTCGTATCGTTTCCCTACCCGGGTGAAGACGTGGATCTCGATAAAATCGTAACTGACAGTTCCCTTGAGAATATTACCGATTGCAGGTAACAACCGTTCGCTGCGCAATTCACCAGAAACTGAATCCTGGATACGGTGCATTACAGATACCCACTGGCTTTCAACCAGCCTGCGTTGTGTCCAGGGATCAACATTATCGGCAAGGGCCAGGGTTGTTCTAACTGTTGGGAGGTTTGAAACAACACTACGTTTTTTCAAAGTCTCAAGATCTCTATCCATACCCTTCAGTTGTTCAACAACTTCAACGTCCTGGCTGCATTCAACCTTGAGAACTTCGACAGCTCGTTCAACGGCTTCAATTTCCCATGAAAAGGCTACCTGCCAGAGATCCTGCAGGGAAAAACTGAAACGACGTTTGGCAGCCATTCTCCTCGCAACCAGTACCAGGCATCCATTTCTGCCTGTCCAGGCGATCCATAACTCTTTCAGCGCATTATTTGAGCTGGCGATTTTTGATTCAAGAACACGCCAGAGCCTTTTAGTGTCAGGAATAGCAATCAGGAGTCCTGAGCCAAGCGGTGTAGAACCGGTAGGCCACCCAGCGGAATTTTCTGCCAACTTCTCAGGGACAAAAGCAAAACCATGACGAACTTCGGATTGCTGAGCAGCTTCGAAGACAGACGGCAGCATCCCGGCCAGTGTCTGTCCCAGGAATACACGGGGATAAACATGGTCGAGACCCTTTCCATCCATTTTTTTCCAACTGCTGTCGACTGCATTATATGGACTGGAAGTTTTCTGGATCTTGCTGCGGGGCATTTAAAAAACCTCAAACTGATCGCGGAGCATTTGCTTCATCCGCATCGCACTTTTAATTGCCTGACCTGCATGACAGTTATTAAAGAAAAGGTAAGTCTTTTCTGCGCGTTCCGCCATTGCTGAGAGACGCGGAATCCACTGATTCAGTTCCTTTTCGGAGTACTCCCAATCGTACCTGTCACCGGCCTTTGGATCATACCATGTTTTGGAATTTCGTCCATGAAAACGGACATAACCTGTTGTTCCGATTACTGCCGGTCGTGACAACGACAAACCGCGAATACGCGGTTGATCAACAGCAACCCATCCAAATCCGAGACGGTCGCATAAACTGATCGAATTATCGTTATCCCAGCTGAAATGGCGAAATTCTACAAACAATGTTGTTGATTCTACATATTTTACAAGTGACTGAAGGTATTCTATTTCTTTTTCACCCGAATGGAAAGATGCGGGGAACTGAGCCAGTAATCCCTGGAGTTTTCCTGAACTACTTAACGGTTGAAGTAATTCAAAGAGCTCAGTAAGTTCTTCTCCATTTTGCTGCCTCTGGTGGGTTGTTTCCTGGTGTACCTTGATAAAAAACTTGAATTTCTCAGGCGTGACATCAACCCATCTCTGAACTGTCTCTTTTTTTGGCAGGCCATAGTAGGTGCGATTAATCTCGACCGCGGGGAAACGTTCTGAGTAATACTGGAGCCAGTTATCTTTGGAAATATCCTTCGGGTAGAATGTCCCTGTCCAGTCGGGAAAGTGGTAACCGGATGTTCCGATAATAATCATGCGATCAGGAACCCGTTATCTGCTACAAGTTCACCCCTCTTGAACACTTTCCCTGCCAGGTTAACTCCAAAATGGTATGGGATTTCACGAATATTTTCAGCTTTCCAGGCAACAAGGTCGCACAGAGCTCCCTCACCTATCCAGCCCCGATCTTCTAATCCTAATGCTTTTGCCGATCCGGCTGTTGCCATCCAGATCGCCTCTTCAGTGGAAATTCGGAACCTGATCACCGCGAGATGCAACGCCATCTGCATCGACTCGGACATCGCGCTACCGGGATTAAAATCAGTCGCCAGGGCACATATTACACCGCGATTTATCATCTCACGAACGGGAGGATCTTCCTTCATCCTCAAAAAATGAGCCGCTACCGGCAGCAATCCCGCCACTGTAGATGATCCAGCCAGGGCTTCAATTCCCTCATCATCGATAAACTCGATATGATCAGCAGATAAAGCTTCCAGTTCAACGGCAAGTTTTGTCCCGCCAAGGGGAGTTAACTGGTCGGCATGAACCTTTACCTCCAGGCCGTGCTTTTTAGCGTATGTCAGGATCAAACGTGCCTCTTCAACGGAAAAGACACCCGTTTCACAGAAAATATCGCAGGCGACTGCCAGTTTTTCTTCGGTCACTTTCGGGATCATCTCCTTGATCAGGAGATTTATATAACCTTCATGGTTGTCACGGTATTCCGGGGGGTATTCATGGGCACCAAGAAATGTTGGAACCAGGTCAACGGGATGATTTTTATTCAACAACCGGATCACACGCAGCATTTTTAATTCGGCATCCGTCTCCAGGCCATATCCGCTTTTCGCCTCGAGGGTTGTTGTCCCATGCGCAATGGCGTTATCCAGGTATGGGACAGTCCTCTCGTAGAGATCCTCCTCCCCTGTTGCCCTGAGTTTTTTAGCTGAGTTGAGGATTCCACCACCTGCGGCTGCGATTTCAGCGTATGACGCGCCCTGGGTTCTCAACTCAAATTCACCGGCACGAGTGGACGCAAATACCGGGTGCGCATGGAAATCGATCAGTCCTGGTGTTACTCCTAAACCATCAAGGTCATATGAGGAAATGTCCTCAATCGCGACAGGGCAGTCTTTTTCAAATCCCACCCATTTTATCTTACCATCCTCGACAAGGATCGAGTCTGCCTCAAGTTTCTCAAGGACATAGGGTTGCGATTTTGACTGCGGTGATGCAGGGGTAACTATCCAGGCGGCATTGTGAAGTAACAACTGGTTCATGTATTAAGGTTTGTAGTTTTCAGAAAGAGTTTTTTACTCGCAAAAATTACGAGCAAAAGATCGGGGGAAATTTGAGAAATTGCAACTCGATTGAGATAACAAGAAGTTTTTATTTATGTAAAATCCTGCATATAACACCTAAACTACAAATTGAACCGTTTCAATTGATGGCCCGGCTTGGCTATTAACCTCCGTAGCTTTAGCGAAGGTGGTTGCAAGCCGGGTTTCATATAAAACAAGAAGTCAATTTTTGTAGCCTGGGTTGGCTCGCAATCCAGGATAAAATCAAAGACGCTGGATCCCGGATCAAGTCCGGGATGACACCAAATACGGACATGCTCATGTTAGCAATGTAGCCCGGACCGTCCTCGGTCAGGGATGATTGGGTGCATGATTAGAGCAAATGCCCTTGTTAGCTTGCTAACAGGGTTTATTTGTTTACTTCATAATTACAACTTTTTGCATCTTTTGGTACTGCCCAGGCACTACCATCTGCACAAAATAAATCCCACTGCTTAGTCCCAAACCATCAAATTCAAAAGTATAGTATCCAGCGCTGTATTGACCATCTGCCAGTGACGCGACCTTTTGACCTAGCGTATTGTAAACATTCAACTGAACCTGAGAAAAGTCAGCCAGTCCGATGGTGATATGTGTTATTAGATTAAATGGATTCGGCCAGGCGTTTTCCATTATGTAATTTTCTGGAATACCTGAAACTAGATCGTACTCATTATTCCTAGATGTTTCAAAAAACTCAGATAAAATCCAACCATCGCCATTGTTCATATTGTTATTAGCAAAACCTTGTGCTGGCAGTTTAGTAAATTCAAAGAATCCAGCGGCGATTACTTCTCCACTGTCAAAATCTCCAACTCGAGCAAAGTATAAATAGTCACCATCCTGTGCGAATCCAGGTACATACTGGTTGGGTGATCCCACCATTTCACCGCCGGGTGGAAGGGTTAAACCGGGATAAAGATTCAGAGGTTCATACAATAATCCACTTGGAAGTATGATGCTTGTCCAGGCATCAAAAACGACTATCTCATCAGTAACATTTTCAACTGTTGCATCCCAACGAAAATTACCACCACCAGCCTCGATCAATATTGGATTATCCCAAGGTGAAATCTCCAACTCCAGGTCTGCCGTTATGCTTTCATTGCGATACCATGCGATTTTATCATCCAAATGAGACGCTGATAAAACATCTTGATCACCATCACCATCAAGGTCTGCACAGAAAACTGATTCAGCTTGATCTGCATCGGTTGTAATTATTTGTTGTTGACCAAAAGAACCCAATCCGTCAAGGTTCTCATACCAGGCTATCTGGTCATCAAATAAAGAAGCTGACAGGACATCAATATCACCATCAAGATCTAAATCCGAGCCAATAACGCAATCGGCTCCCCATGTTTCATTTGTTATTACCTGTTGTTCTCCGAATTCACCTAAACCATCAATATTTTCATACCAGGTGATTTGGTGGTCATGACGTAATGCACCAAGTACATCGATATCGCCATCCTGATCAATGTCTTCAGCATAAACGGATTCAACAGCGGAAGCTTCATCTGATACAATTTGTTCTGGTCCAAAATCACCTAAACCATCTGTATTTTCGTACCAGTAAATTGCTGGAGCGCAAGCAGTCAAAACATCTTTGTCACCGTCGCCATCTAAATCCGCGGCGAAAACCGATTCATAATAGTAAATTTCGTCCGAGATAAGTTGTTCAGGACCAAAATCACCCAATCCATCAAGGTTTTCATACCAAGCTATTCTAGTTTCATCGAATGGTTCCCACCAAATATTCTGAAGTCTACTTGATAATAGCACATCGTAATCGCCATCTCCGTCTAAATCAGCGCTATAAACATATTTCTTTCCACCTCCACCCATAATAAATTGAGCAGGACCAAAACCTCCTAATCCATCAGTATTTTCATACCAGGCTACGTTACCATAAATCCCCAATTCCCATTCTCTATGTCCTGAACCTGAGAGAACATCATAATCGCCATCACCATCAAAATCTGCACTAAATACAGAGCTTGCACAATCAGCATCTGTAGAAATAACATGTTCCATTGAAAAATAGCCTAAACCATCAATATTTTCGTACCAGGCTATCTTATCATCACCGAAAGAGGCAGATAAAACATCAAAATCACCATCACCGTCTAAATCTGCGCTGTACACTGATTGTGCTCCATTTGCTTCTGATGAAATCAGAATTTGATCACTAAACATTTGTGCTTGCAGAACGGTGGATGCAAGCAATAAACATAGAGGAATTGTATAAAATCGAAACATGTCATTATCCTATTTCGATAATGTATTTAGGAAGAATACACTTTAAACAGCTTGGAGGATTTTGTTATTGATATTCAATGTAGAATATACAAAAATTATTTCATTATTTGCAAGAATAAATGTTGTTTATTATAGATTTATACGAACGATTAAAAAGGATAGATTTCTATCAGTTCAATTTCGGATCAAAGTCGGTTTTTTCGAATAGGTCACGTGCCATGTCGTGGACGGTTACCAGGCGGTTGAGTTCACGGGTCAGGCGGGAAACTCGTCCATGGGATGTTTCTTCGGCGAGGAGTTTACGCTGCCCCTTGGTGTCTAGGCCAATAGTCTGGGCGATTACATAAGATATTTCACGTTCTATATCGAGTTGACCGACGATGGTCTTGAGGTGTTTACGCTGGTCTGCCTTGAGTCCAATCTTGGTGATAAAATTCCAGTACAGGTCCTGGAGATCGTGAACCTGTTTACGGGCTAGTATTTCGCCGGGAAGGTCTTCGAAAACCTCTATTTCACCGATAGGGAACCGGTCTTCACCGAGCATCCGTTTAAAGTGGAACCTCTTTTCGCCGAGGGCAAGGATATCGAAACGGCCGTCTTTGTATTTTTTCACTACCCTGTAGATAGTCGCCGTTGTCCCCACCGCCCCTTCATCGAGATCATCATCAGAAAGAATACCGAATTCTTTCTTATGCTCAAGGCAATCGGAAATCATATTTTTATAACGTTCTTCAAAAACATGGAGCGGCAAAATCATCTTGGGAAACAAGACTCGCGGCAGGAAAAAAAGCGGTAGTTCTTTTGACTTATCCATAACACCCTCCCGTATCCGCGTGAATACAGAAGCAATTATATCGCACTCAGATCAATATTCCAACTCATTCGATATTAGTTATAATAAGCATCTACGCATCCATTAGCCCATAGAATCATAAATAAAATACTCTCATTTATGATCCTGAACCTATGACCTGGATCACGTAAATCAATAAAATCCAAAATTGGTGAAACTGGAGTTTTTGTACAATGATTGCGGATTTTACTCGCTATTCTCGTCTGCAGGAATCTCGGATGTTTCCATTTCGCTGCTATCTTCGGGAATTTTTGACCAGTCGGGCATCAGGCCACGGGATTTAAGTGCTCTCTTTCCTGTCCCGTCGGCATTCATCACCCAGACCTTGTCACGGAAACCATAAGCGATCTTCATTCCGTCGGGGCTCCATGAAGGTTCAAGATGATCTCCGGGTTCACTTGTGAGTGGTACATCCACATCACCTGTCGGATCCATAATCCGCACCTGGAAACCGTTGTCTTCCTGGCGTACATAGGCAATCCTGTCACCAGCCGGTGACCATGACGGATCGGCGTTGTAACGACCGTCATAAGTCAAACGGAGTAAATTGGAGCCGTCGCGATCCATACGGTAGATCTGTGGAGTACCGCTTCGGTCGGACATAAAGACAATATCACGAGAAGTTGGCGACCATGATGGAGAAGTATTAATAGCTGATGAATGGGTGATATTACGCATTCCGCCACCATCGGGACGTACCAGGTAGAGATCTGTTTTGGAGCCCATCGATCCGGCAAATACGATCCACTTGCCGTCCGGTGACCATGACGGAGCGGCATCAGTTCCCTTACGCATTACCAGCCCTTTGATGATACGTTTATCGAGGTCAACAACAGCCAGGTCGGCGTCGTCACTGGCACGGTAGGTACAAAAGACAATTTTGCTCCCGTCGGGTGACCATGAAGGAGAGAGGGCAATTGATTTGTCCTGCGTAAGCTGGAAACGGTTTCCGCCGTCGTAATCCAGCAGAACCAGCTCCTTGACATCATTCTGCTGTTTTTCTACACAGACAATCCTGCTGCGAAACGGGGGTACCATTCCCGTTAACTGGCGTAATATTTCTTCGGCAGCGGCGTCAGCAGCCTGTTCAGCGTTCGATTCGTAAAAACTTACCGATCCCTGGTAAAACGGCTCTTCGTCTTTTTCAGAAAGAGTAAGAGTTGCTTTTGCCTTCCCCACATCAGGCGAAAAATAGCCCTTGATTACCGTAACCGGCCCGTTCATTTCGGCTGAATTTTCATGATTATTGCTGGTATCCGGTAGTTCAGTCTGGAAGCGGACATATCCGGACCAGTCGAGGGCAAAACGGAGGCGGACATTAAAAATATTGCCTGCTGAAACCAGCCCGATTGTCGCCAGGGAATCGGGATTGAGGGGAATAAATGTCAAGGCTGGACGGTAAAATCCGCTTGAATAGGCCTCGAGAACTACCTCGGGAGGAACAGATTCTTCCGGTTGAGCTGAAACCACAGGAATCAGAAGCAAATCAAACGCGAGGATTACTGATAAAAATACCAGCATTGTTATTGATGCTGTCTTTTTAAGCATTGAATTTATATTGCTGCCTGTTCTCTCTATCCCTTGTTCAGGGGATCTTACAGCCTGGTGTCCAGTCATAATTTAAGTACCGGTGTCTGTTCCGTGTTTTTACAATACCAGCTAAGCCTGAATATATCGCTGGTTATCTCAAGGCAAACCCTTTTTCAATATGCGTGAAAACTCACGATGTTCCAGGGATAATCTTTCATCTCTCAGTAGCGGGCTATATAATCTCTCAAATCGAACAAGTTCCGGATCATATTCAGCGTACAACATTGCCTCTTTGTTCAATTCTGCCTGGACAGAACTTGCACCACCAGGCTGAACGACTTCAGAGCCACCCCAGAAATGGACTCCATCCTGGAATCCCGCAAGGTTAGCCTGGATAACATACGCGCTTGCAGCCTTAGCGGCTGAACGGTTGAAGATTCTCCACACCCGGGTATTGTTACTGACTTCGCCGTCTCCAATACCACGTGTGGGACTGGCTGTGCTGGCGAATATAGCCTCTGCGCCGTCATAAGCAAGAAGTAGTGCTGTCATGGGATGCCACATATCGTTGCAGACAAGTACGCCGAAACGTCCCAGGTTTGTATCAAATGCGCGAATTTTATCACCCTCTGCAAAAAACCGCTTCTCCTCGAACATCCCATAATTTGGCAGGTAGACTTTCCTGTGACGATGAATAAGCTCACCGTTTTCGTAAACAAATGCGGAATTATAAAACCGATGGTCGGATGATTCTTCGACCAGGGTAATTATCAGGATCATGTCCTTTGAGGCTTTTTTAAACGGTTCGAGGAATGGATCATTCTCCATGAGGGCTACTTCATAGGCAGCGTCTCGCAACAGGTACCCTGTAAGAGCAAGCTCACCGGTTGTAAATAACTTTGCCCCCTCACGTCTCGCTTCATCAATCCGGGTAAGAAGGACATCACGGTTATATTTTAAATCCGCAATCCGGGGATTTGTCTGGGCTACAGCTAGAGTAAAAGGTGATTGTTTCATTAAATGCCTGCAAACTTATTGTTCAATAATAAGTTTGAAATATAAAGAATCAATTGAGCTCCGTACATACCGATTAAAATTATATTTCTCTACCATTTTCTATCGATTAACATTCCGACACATAGACAGGAATCAGCTCTCACTTTTTACCAAGTTGAGATAAAACAGTTGATTTGTAATATGTTTATTTGATTAAATTCTGCCGATAATACTATTGAAATTCCAGTATTGGATTGTACCCCGGAGATTATATGAGCCTGGTGGTGGCAAAACCGTTTGTAAACGCTGTTAAATCGACCATGGAAATGATGGTCGGACTTGAAGCTATTCCCAAACGTTCATACATGAAAGAAGAACCTACTCCAGGTGAGGTTTCGGGAGTAATAGGCCTTGCAGGCAGGAAAGTTCTTGGTTCACTCGCGTTAAAATTCCCACAGGACCTGCTGGTGAAAGTTTTCCAGAGCATGACTGGGGAGGATGTTCCTGAACCCACGCAGCCTGTATACGATACTGTTGCTGAGCTGGCGAATATTGTAGCCGGAAGCGCGAAAACCACATATTCCGAACTTGGAATTCATTTTAATATCGCCATACCTTACGTTGCGATTGGGAAAGATCACCAGATAAGCTATGGACCTGACGAAGAGGTTGTAGTTGTTCCATGCGGTATTGATGGTGAGACTTTCTACCTGGAAATAATGATGAAGAAGGTAGGTTAACCGAATAATTAATTGTGAAATTTTACGATATAGCCCGGGTGACTTCTGATCCGGGCATTTTACTTGTCCTGAATGTCCAAATATTCTATTTCTCATTGATAATTTGCTTTCAAACCTCTCTGGCAAATCTTCGGCTACTTGCGTACATTGGCGAATCCAAGATTATGTTCATATGGAAGATGAGTGGTGCCGGGGATTAAAACATGTCAGATGTTCACTCCACGTATTATCTCCTTCAATACTGAACAGCAGCATTAAATTGACGGTTAAGAAAGATAAAGGACAGGAGGTATCTCTTGGCGGGTAAAGTTTCAGTTCTAAGACAGATTCGAGGATTGGCACCAAATTTCTGGTACGCCAACTGGATGGAAGCAAATGAACGTTTAGCGTTCTTCGGGGTGAGAGCCATCCTGCCACTTTACATGGTTGCCGCGGTAGCCGATAACGGACTCGGCTTAACCTATACACAAAAAGGCCTGATTTATTCAATCTGGGCGCTGATCCAGTGCCTGGTTCCGATGATTTCCGGAGGTTTTACTGACCAGTACGGGTATAAAAAAAGCCTGTATGTAGCATACACGATTAATTTCTTCGGATACCTGACATTCGCCTTCGCCAGCGGTTTCTGGATGGCGCTGGCGGCTTCATGCCTTGTGGGACTAGGAACAGCGATATTTAAACCACCCGTACAGGGTACAATCGCTAAAGCATCCACCGAGGAGAACAGTTCCATTGCCTGGGGCTTCTTCTATTGGATGGTAAATGTCGGTGGTTTTGCCGCACCGTTCCTTGCCGCGATTCTCCGTGGTGAAACAAATTGGCAACTGGTATTCTATTGCGCTGCCGGAGTGACAGCATTCAACTTTATCCCAACAATATTCTTCTACAAGGAACCTGAAAAGTCTCCCGATGCACAACCTAAAACTATCGGGCAGACTTTTGTAGAAACTATTACAACACTTAAAGATTTAAATTTCCTGATATTCCTGGCAATCTTCAGTGGTTTCTGGTTTATGTTCATGCAGCTCTGGGACCTCCTTCCGAACTTCATCGACGAATGGGTCTTCTCAAGGGATATAGCACCTGCATTCACCAAGATCTTCGGCTGGCTTGGTAGTGTCGTCCTGGAGAACGGTAACGTTAAACCGGAAATGATGATCAACATTGACGCTTTCGCGATCATCCTGCTGATGCTGCCAATAGCCTGGTTGACCGGTAAATTCCACCCGATGGTCGCACTAATCGGCGGAATGATTATCTCGGTAGTGGCTTTTGTTGCTGCCGGTTCAACAAATGTTGGTCTTTATGTAGCCCTGTTCATCTTCCTGTTTGCAATCGGGGAAATGTGGTGCAGCCCGAAATTCTCAGAGTATATCGGCTTAACCGCACCACCGGATAAGAAGGCACTCTACATGGGATATTCAAATATTCCCTTCGCAGTAGGCTGGGGTGTCGGTAACGCTATTTCTGGTGTTCTTTATGACAAGATGGGAAGCAAAATTGTCTTCGCTCGACAATACCTGGTAGAAAAGATCGGGATGTCTTCTGCCGACGTTGAAGCGATCCCACAGGAACAGGTGATGGAGAAAATGGCAGCCATGATGAATAATGGTGCCGGTGCGACTGTTGACGATGCCACACGTTTACTATGGCAGATGCACGATCCCTGGAAAGTCTGGGTGATCCTGGGTTGTATCGGTCTGACTTCCACGCTGGCAATGGTTATATTCTATTTTAAAACTAAACATCGTCCGTTGACATCTAACGGCGCAACTGTATAGTAACTGATTTCAGAATATACTAATGGTGATCCCTGCTCTACAGGGATCACCTTATTTTAACGGTACTTCCATGAGATTGTTAGCTCTTGATACTTCATCAAACATTACCCGATGGGTGGGTATTGAAGACAGGAATGTTGTCGAGCCCGTCGAGGAAGAGGAAGGGCATAAGCATGATTCCCGTTTAGCTATAGGTGTAAAAGATTGGCTGAAAAGGAATTCATGGGATAAGATGGATGCGATTGCTATTGTAAACGGACCAGGTGGATATACCGGTTTAAGGGTAGGTGTTGCATTTACAAGTGCCCTGGCAGCCAGCAGGGATATTCCGATTGTCCCGGTATCCACATATGAGTTTATCGCCGCACGTGCCCCCGGATATAATGTCCTGGCAATGGTACAGTTGCGCAAAGGAGTTGTCAGGGCGAGATTGATGCAGGGAAACGACCTTCCTGTAGCCCTGGATGAACCTGAAGAGATAATTGTTGAATGCGAGTTCCCCGAATTTAATACACCCGTTTTGCCGCTTGGTGATGGTTACAACAAATACAATGAACAGATTGACAAAAAGCTTAAGAATATCGAAACAATTGAACCTGGATTTGTCAGATCTGAGATTGAAGGACTAGCTGTAGTTGCCTGGCAATTATTCATGTCTGGGAGAAAAATTTCGTCGTTGGATATCAACGTGGAGTACGGAGCAGAATTTCAACCTACACCACGAAAAACGAAGAATTGACACAAAATTTTGTTATACCTTAATATTTTATCTTATATTCCAGTAAAATCGGGACGCAAAAGGACTTAAAGGCGAATGGAATTATTCCGGATAGGATTTTTCTCTTTTACTCTTGTTGATGTCATAGACATCATCCTGGTCACTTTCGTGTTCTATAAGCTCTATGATATTATGCGAGGTACCCGTGCCTCGCAGATGTTTGCCGGCCTGATTTTTATCCTCATTGTCAGCCTGCTTGTTGGTGCCGTCGGATTGCGCGGGATGAGCTGGTTGATTGACTCAATCGCGCAAGTATGGGTTATCGCTTTTGTCATCCTTTTCCAGCCTGAACTACGGAGACTGCTGATTCAACTTGGCCAGGGAAGATTAGTACGAAGAATATTCCGGGTTAAAACTACTCGAATCATTGATCACATCTGTAAATCCGCGGTGGATCTGTCCCAGAAAAGATATGGGGGATTGATTGTCCTCCAGCGTGATATGGGAATGAGAGCTGTTATAGAGAGCGGGATAAAAATGCAGGCGGAAGCTACAGCGGAACTGATTGTGAGTATCTTTTTCCCCAGGACACCACTTCATGATGGCGCAATGGTTATCAACGGCAACATTGTGGAAGCAGCCCGTTGCATTCTGCCATTAACCCAGAATCCCAATATTGATCCCTCTCTCGGCACCCGTCACCGTGCTGCTCTCGGCGTCACTGAAGAATCCGACTGCGCGGTTGTTGTTGTCAGTGAAGAGACCGGGCAGATCTCGCTTGCTTACCGTGGTGAATTTGTTGACAGGGGGATGGATGGCGAACAACTTAGACTGGCGTTGGAGCAGATATTCGAACGAGTCAGAGGTCTTGAGAAAGAGATGCACCACGAGTTCACTAAACCGGTAGCAAACTAATTCGAATTATTTCCCTATGGCTGATTCCAATAAAAACAAACCAAAAGTACTTTTCGTGGGAATTGATGCCGCCGATCCGGATTATCTCGACAAGAGATTTTCCGAGGGTGCTCTGCCGAACCTGGCGTCATTCAAAGAAAAAGGATGCTGGGGAAGAATGAGATCGACCTTCCCTGTTCTTTCCAGCGCGGCATGGTCAACCATCTCAACCGGACTTCCACCTGAGAAACATGGCATCTATGAATTCACAAGGCGAAAAGCCGGAACCTGGCAGGATGAGATTATCCTCGGAGGCTTAAAACAGGGTGAAGATGTCTGGCAGATAGCAGCACGAAATGGGCTTCGTACTGTGTCTATCAATATGCCAATGACTTATCCACCCCAGGGTATCCCAGATGGTGTTGTTGTTTCAGGAATGGATACTCCCGGCGAAGGTGTAGATTTTATTACTCCAAAAGAGGAAAAAAAGCCATTCCTGGCGAAGATTCCAGGTTACCGGATTGAACAGACAGCAGCACAGTTCGACACAATTGACCAGTTTATAGAAGCCACATCAACCCAAATGGAGAACAGGCAGAAAGCCGCGCTCTACCTGTTCAAAAGGTTCCGTCCTGACCTGGCGATTGTCATTTTTACTGCCCTCGACCGGATACTCCACGCTCTCTGGAAGTATGTCGATCCGGATCATCCCGCGTTCAAACGACCGGAAGCTGAATCCTGGAGGAAACAGATAGATAAACTCTATGACCAGGTGGACACCTATCTTGGAGAATTAATCGAATGGGCCGGTGAAAATTCGACGACTATAATCTGCAGCGATCATGGCGGGGCAGCTGTTCACGGGATTTTTTATCTCAACAGGTGGCTGATCAGGGAAGGATATCTTTCGGTTTCAGGCGGTGGAAATTCAGGTGTCCTGAGAGTGATTTCCGGGATGCAGAAATGGGTAAAACTTCATGTCCCCCGAGGGATAAAAAATGTCTTTAATCGCATATTCCCGAACCTCTATGAAAATGTGGAAACAAAACGTGGTTTATCACGAATTATTCCTGCGAAAACAAAACTATATGCCTGGCGAAAGACTGATGTTATCCGCGTTAACCTGGCCGGTAGAGAACCGGGAGGAATTGTTGAGCCGGGCGATCAATTCAATTCCCTGCTTGATGAGGTTAAATCAAAGCTGGAAAATGTTGTCGATCCGAGGACCGGTCATACGCCGATAAAAAAAGTCTGGACACGGTTCGAGGTATATCCTGATGCTGACGATCTCGAAGACTGCCCTGACCTTGTAATCGAGTGGAACGATAAGCTTTATGCCGTTGATACGACATTTGACAATCCCGGTGGAACATTGTTTGAAAGCGAAGAAAAACCGGGCAAACCATGGAGGGAAGAGATCAACGGCAACCACGCTCCCTATGGAATATTCGGTGCGAAAGGTAGGGGAGTATTGGAAGGTAAGATGCTGGGCGATGTTGACATAAAATCGGTGACGCCGGCAATTCTCCATGCACTGAATATAGCCAAACCGTCTTCCCTACCTGCAAATCCGCCGGGTGGTGTATTTGATAACCTTGGTGGTGGAGAGATGAAAGCGGAAACAGATCAATCCGAGCAATCTCCAGGAACCCAGGCAGCGGATGAAGTATATACCGATGAAGAACGTGAAATTATAGAAAAACGCCTCAGGGACCTTGGATACATGTAACCCAAACATTAATTCCAACTACGATACCTTATTATGCCAAAACAAAAAAGTAAACCCGCACCAAAACCGGATCCAAAACCCCTACTCTCACTGGGTACTTTGCCCCCGCGATGGCAATGGTTGACCGATAACAGGTTTTTAGTATCATTAGGTCTCTATATAATCTTGCTCTACCTGTTTCGTGAAAATGTATTCAATGGAATGGGGCCACGCGTTACACCCGATCGTGCCGCGTCAATGAGTCTGAAACTTATAGCAACCCAGTGGTTGAGCAACGGAATATTTCCTTTCTGGAATCCCTACTTCTATTGCGGCATGCCGATGTTTGAATCTTTCCAGTCGAGCTGGTTGTTTTATCCATTTCACTGGATATTTGAAGGTCTATTTCGGCATCCGGATTATCCCGGATTTTATAATGGCGGACTGGGAAACATTTTACTTTTTGGTGCCCCGCCACATGTTCGAACTGTAACCCTGCATTACCTCCTGGGCGCGATCGGAACTGCTTTCCTGGTCAGACATCTTGGTGGAAAAGGCTGGGCGATGTTCGCAGCGGGATTGCTTTTTTTGTTAAGTCCGCAACTCGTTGTGCTCGGAGATGTTGGACATGGATCGAAGCTGTACGCGATGTGCTGGATCCCGTGGGTATTGCTTGCTCTCGACAGAGCTTTTGAATGGCCTAATACCGGCAGGATAGCGACCCTCGCAGCCGCATTTGCCATGATTATGACCACTCAACATATACAGGTTGCCTACTACGCTTATATGCTGGCTGGTCTATGGTGGATTGTCCGGCAGGGTATCAATGTTTATGATCGAAATTTTAAACAAATCCCCAGGGATACAGGTGTTTTTGCAATCGGAGGTTTTGTTGGTGTACTTGCGACATCATTGATTTACCTGAATACACTTACTTATTCACAAGACACAATCCGTGGGGCTGAAGGGGTTACCTGGGAATACGCAACAAACTGGTCATTCCATCCCAAGGAATCACTCAGTATGTTTATCCCTGACTTTTTCGGTTTTGGAGGTCAGACCTACTGGGGATACCTCCCGTTCACTGACATGCCAATGTACTGGGGAATTCCTGCCCTGGTTCTTGCCGTGATTGCCTTGATAACAGTAAAGAGCTGGAAAGTGCGTACATTATTTGCCGCAGGTTTCCTGGCCTGGATTGCCAGTTTTGGTAAATTCAGCCCGATTCTTTATAAACCCTTTTACGATTTTCTTCCTTTTTTCAACAAATTCCGCGTTCCAATGATGATCCATATAATTGTTCTGCTTGGAGCTATTGTACTTGCTGGAATTGGTTTGCAGAAAATTCTGGATATTCGAAAGGAAGATGATAAAACCTGGAAAAAATGGAGTAAAATCCTCAATATCCTTTTTATTATTTCAGGTGCGCTCCTTGTGCTGGTATTCCTGCTTAAAGGTACAATTTCACTCAATGTCGCCGACTGGGTCACAGAAATAAAACCTGCAATTGCTTCAGCGTCCGGAATGCTTGCGGAGAGGGCTGCGGATAGCGTTGTACGTTCGATGCTGTTAATCTTCATCACGATAATTGTGCTACGACTCTCAATAGTAAAAAATGTTCCCGTGGTTCTGCCGGGACTGATAATTTCTGTCCTTATTCTTGTGGATTTAACGCCTTTGGCTGAGCGACTGATCCATTCTGCCCCGGTAAGCACCATCGGCAGGTATTTCCGCGGTGACGATGCGACAAAGTTCCTTAAGGACGCGCCACGGGGAAGATTACTCCCGATTGACACGCACCGTCCAACAAATACATGGGCAACCTTTGGCCTGGAATTGCAGGGCGGTTATACAGGTTCCAAACCGGCCTACTATGGTTACCTGCAGGAGAAAAACGCACTGACCTATGGAAACATTCTTGCGGTAACAGATGTCAAGTACGTTCATTCAACTAAACCTGTCCAGGGTCTTCAACCACTATACCAGGGTAAAAGTGGATTTGTCTATTCGAACCCGGAAGTTCTCCCGAGGGCATACTTGCGTTCATCCTGGGAAACCATCCCGGACATGAAAACAGCTCTCGACAGACTCATGAGCCAGGGGTTTAATCCGAAGACCGATCTTATCCTGGATCGTGATCCAGCAACAGACCTTGTTAAAACAGATTCCAGCCCAGGGACTGTCAGTATCGAAAGCTGGAACCCTAACGAAGTTGTCTTAAAAGCAGACTGTAAATTCCCGGCTGTGCTGGTTCTGGGTGATTCATATACCAGCTCCGGTTGGAAAGCGACGGTCAATGGTGAAAAAACAGAGATAGTAAGAGCTAACGGGATCTTCAGGGCAATCGCCATCCCAAAAGGTAAATCTGAAATAACATTCACATATCGACCGGCTCATTGGACATTGTCATTAATTATCACTTTGGCTGCATGGTTGTTTATTATAGTTCTCTGGCTGATTGAAATAATGGCTTCAAGACGATTGATAGCTGAGGGTTCTAAAAATAAGAACGTGATAAACCTCGAAACTCCAAAGGCGAGTGGAATACACGACAATAAATAGACCTGGATTCTATTTAAATGGCAAATGCTGATCCCGGAAAACGTGCTGTAAAGGTAAATTCTTCACCGTCACAATTAAGGCGTGCCGGATTATTTAAGGGTTTACTGTTTATCGGCGCTCTTGCTTTAACGGCAGGTCTCTTCTTTTCTACCAGGCATTTGATTTACGAAGTCAGGGAAAGTTCCCGTGACCACCTTGCACTCTCTGTTCAATACTTCCGCTTCCTCTTGTTAAGTGATAATCCTGAACTCGCCTACGATGCAGTGAAAGAGATAGACTTTCCCATTGTTCTTGCAGACGAGAACGGTAATCCCAAATTCTGGAAAAATCTTGAAATTGATCCGGGAGATACTTCATCTGTCGCCATTGAAAATGTTCGAAATATGATAGTTGAGATGGATAAGCGAGGTCATACTCCTGTTCCAATAGAAGTTGTTCCTGGTGTAATTGATTATTTCCATTATGACGATCCCGAAATTGTTACTTTGCTGAGGTGGTTTTCGGTGATCAGCGTTATCGCCGTAGCTTTATATATCCTGCTTGGATATATCGGTTTCAGGACAATCAGGAAGGCGGAAGAA
>JANQEY010000008.1 GCA_028278125.1 bacterium
CACCGTTCAAGCGAACCCGTATACTGCGTTCCTTAGCAATCCTAACTTTGCTGATCAGGAAATCAACACCTTCCGCGGTGAATTTAAATATGAGTTTAATGATATTGTAGAAGTCAAGGTATTGTATGGTGATCAGGACTACCAACATACGATGATGATTGATCTTGATTCAGGTACTTCCCGTTATTCCCCGGAGCGTGTAGAAAATGGTGGTGGTCCGATTACAGATCAGTTTGGGGCAACGGAGGCATTGACATTTGAGCAGACGTTCTTTGATCGTGATTGGAGAACCGACTCACGGTCAGTTGAAGTAACCTTATCGTCAACCTATGAAAGTAGGCTTCAATGGTTAGTCGGTTATTTTAATTTTGAAGAAGATACCTTCCGTAACTTCTGGATCGATCTACCAACCAATGGTTCGGGTATTATTAATTTTAACCAGCCGAGTCGTGAAGCGGAGTCCGAGGCTTTCTTCGGAGATGTTGATTTCGCAATTAATGATCAATTCAATCTCTCTGTTGGTTTAAGGTATACCGATGACATCCGAACCGATACCGGTGTTAACCGTTTTAGTGCATTCCCGGGTGATGGTTCTATTAACAAGTATGGGACTCCGGTTTTTCTGGATCAACAAGGCATAACGGATCTTGAGTTCCTATGTAGTGGAAATCTACCGGTTTTCCCATGTTCTAATATTCCTGCACCAGGTACTTCTCCTATGGGTCTTGCTGGTGGTATACCGGTTCCTGGGTTAAATGATGGGTTTGCCGCTGCTACTGGCTCACCTATTGGTAATATTGATGCTGGAATTGCTGCGGCAACCTGTCCCAACTGTGCGCAATTCACCACCGCTATCACAACTGATGCACAGTTACGTGAGATATCTACCCTGTTGTCCTCTGGCGGGGAAGTCTCTCTGATAGGTGCCGCCGGGTCATTTCCCCGTGTCTTTTATACCGAACAGAGTTTTGATTATGTTGACTATAATGTTACTTTAGACTGGTCACCACGTGATAGTACTCTGATATACGGTACAGTAGCATCAGGACATAAGGCAGGAAGCCAGGAAATATTTTTCCACCCACGCCTACACCAGTTTATTAACTCAATCATTGAACCGGAAGAATTGGTTTCTTACGAACTAGGTTGGAAGGAGACTTTTGAGGATTTTGGCGAAGGTTTGAGTATCGCGGCAAATGTTTTCTATATGGACTACACGGATAAACAGCAAGCCGTATTCGTTGATGGTGGCGATTTGTTCTGCGCTGATACCTTTGGAGATTTTGATGGTG
>JANQEY010000041.1 GCA_028278125.1 bacterium
GATAATGACGGGATTGATGACGGCATAGAAGTGGATTACATACTTAGTCAGGGGCTCCAATGCAATGAAGACCTTGATTCTGATGGTGTTATTAATTCTGTAGACTATGATATGGATGGGGATGGTATATCTGATGGTACCGAGGATAGTGATCATGATGGTGTTGTGGATGCAGATGAAACAAACTCCACAGACAGTGATTCAGATAATGACGGGGCGGACGATCTCGATGAGACGCTGAATGATGCTGATCCTAATGGTGCAACAAGTGTGCCTGGAATGAATTTGGATATTATACAGTTTATTGATAATGGCATGGATGATGTAGGCGTATCTGCATATAAAAATACAATCGCCTGGCAGGGTTATGATGGCAATGACTATGAAATATTTTATTGGGATGGCACGTATGATGAATTTGATGCGCCGGTCATCGTTCAGTTGACAGACAATAGTGTTGACGATCAATATGTGTCTCTTCATGATGGTCAGATTGCGTGGCATAGAGACAGTGGAGATAGCGCTGAAATATATTACTGGGATGGTACTTATATTATTAATGATCCAAATATCACGGAGGTTACAAACAATAGCAGGCCGGATATGAATTGTTCACTTTATGACGGCGTTATCGTTTGGGAAGCTGTTGTCACAGAAAATGATATAGACACTTATAGAATATTTTCTCGAGACATGAATACCAGCAACGATGAAGTAATGGTCTCAGACAGTGACCTGACCAGGAATGATTATATGTCGTATATCCATAACGGGAAAATTACATGGATCGGGGAATATTGGGATGACACAGAAGAAAAAGTGTACCAGGCGATCTATTATAAAGATGGAAGTTCTATCAGTAAATTATCCGGGACAGAAAAGGAATATGGTCTTCACTACTCATTTCCTGACAACGTTGGTCTTCAATGTGTTCATTATAATGATACTTTTGCATGGACTGATCTTGGTCATATTTTCTATCGTATAGGCACGGATGGTTCTAAAAAACTGATATATAACGGCAATGAAACCAGTGATACCATAATGCCGACCATAGAGCTTCACGATAGGAGAATAGTATGGACAAACTATGTAGACAACAACATTTTCTTATGGGACGGAAGTTCTATTCTGAATATAACAAATTCTGCACAGGATAAGTTTCATCCTTCAATTCATGGAAATAGAATTGCCTGGCATGGACATGACGGCAGTGACTATGAAGTGTACTATGTGAACCTGATAACCGTTGAATCAATAACAGTTGTTGACGACGTTCCTGCGCTCCCTTTTGGTATGCCGGTAAAAGTAAAGGGAGTTATCAAACCTGAAGACAGGAAAATTGTATGGAAGGTGACTGACCAGGCTGAAGGCGTTCTCATCGATAGCATCGTACCCCTGGACGATCTTGGCCATACAATGGCCATCACCGTGTCTGAAGAATCAGCCAGTGGCAAGATTATCCTGCGGGCGTCTGATTCTGAGGTAAAAGAAGCTTTTAAAGAAGTAGAGCTTCAGGTAGGATGCGCACCATGCGGAACAGGAAGCTGTGATACGTCTGACGTTTCGAGTATTAATACGCATATTGGTATCGGTAAAGCAGAGGGCGGCATGTCTGCCGGCAGTCTGATGATAAAAGCTGAGAAACTAGAGCCGTACCTGGCATGGCCAAAAGCGCTTAAGTTTTCCAGTACAGCAGAAGATGTTGATGTAATCTATGATCACAACAGAGCCATCCAACAGATACTTGCTCCTGAGACATTTGTGGATATCCAGACA
>JANQEY010000094.1 GCA_028278125.1 bacterium
AGCTGTGTTATGATGAACAGTCAAATCTGCTTGGTAGGAAAGGATTCCATGATCGTATGGCTCGCCAACGATAGTGTTATTATAGACATAATAAGTCCCCCGACTGTTAAACAAACCCTCACAATCCAGTCGCTGGAAAACATTGTCATGGATTGTCACTTCACAATACGTATCAATATTACAAAAATTGATCGTGTTCCCATATATTTCCATATCATTGCACGCAGCCAAATTTAATTGGGTAGTTAAACCTGTATTATTCTGGAACAGAGATGTTCCCTCCCAGTTACGCATTGTTACTATCGCTCTCTCTAGAGGATCATCTTCGAGATGAAACAGCTCGCAGTATTCCATGGTAGCATCAGTTGATAGTTGGGTACTCAGGCATCTTTCAGCGTGGATTCGACTGTGAGACATCTGGACTAGACCATCGTCGGTTTCTACCGCATAGATCGCGCTATTTATAACGCTGTATTCAAGAATTATAGTAGGGGAATCATCGAGGGTTGCCTGGTGTATTCCGACAAAAGGATATTCTTCTGAAATTATGTAAACAGAATCTCCTTCTTCACCTTCAGCCAGGAAAACACCTGATACAAGTATTGGATATGCAAGAGTATCATTCTGATCCTGGAACTCCACAAAAACACCAGGTTCAATTCGAAGTGTATCTCCCTCCGGAACCAGGAGAGTATCAATCACCAGGTACGGGCTTCCTTCAAGATTCCACTCCCCGGATACTTCGCCACTGACCTCGGTTTCAGCACGGAGTCCATGACTAGGGATTAACAGGATAAATATCAGAACCCGGTGAGGAGAAATAATTGTAAGCCTGTTTTTCAACCGGACGAGAATATTCCTGAGATATAAATTCACCGACTAGTCCTTCCGGTATCAATAATCAGAATTAACCAGAATATGTACTAGAATAATAAATACTTATTTATAACTGATCTAATTTAGATGAAAATATGTTCAACGAACGCATGACGAAAAGATTAAACGATATGAATATTAAGAATCTTCTTAAAGTAAACTAAAACTGGAAACGGGGATTTTTAACTGCCGCTGGTATAAACTAACTACTGGAATTTTGCACCGCAAGTTCTCTTGAAGCTGTCAAGGATTTTTAACAAAAAAACGAAAGGTCACCACCCGGTGACCCTTCGATTTATTTCAGCAAAATATTGGAAAAACAGAATTATTATCACTTATAAAATTCATGGAATTTTTCACAGATATAATCCAGCTGCTCAAGTGGAAGCGCTGGGTATGACGGTAAACATATTCCATTTTCATAAGCATAAATAGCACCCGGGAAATGACTGTCATCCATTAATGAACCATATTCCGGATCGTTCTTGAGATATTCAAATGCCGGCTGTTTATGCAGCGGGTAGAAGAAGGTTCTGACTTCTATGTTGTTCTCGTCCATGAACTTCATCAACTCTTCCGCTCTTTCCGCGTAAACCGCAACACGGAAGGGGATATAACCGGAACCTTCAGTAACCTCTATAAAACGAATCTGTGGAATATCAGCCAGTTGCTCCCTGTAGCGAGCCATCAAGGTAAGTTTTTTATCCTTGATCTCGTCCAGTTTCGCCAGCTGAACCAACCCGATAGCCGTCTGGAGATCGGTCATCCGGAAATTATATCCCAATCGCGGATGAATAAACGATCCACGGTCCACCCTGCCTACATTCCTTAAATATAACAGATTCTCACCAATTTCATCGTTGTTGGTGATCACAAGCCCACCCTCACCGGTTGTGATGGTTTTATCAGCGAAGAATGAAAAACAGCCTACATCGCCCATCGAACCGGAATGGCTTCCTTTATAATGAACTCCAACCGCCTGCGCTGCGTCTTCAATTACCTTGAGGTTATGTTTTTTCGCCAAATCAAGGATGGGATCCATGTCGCAGGTCATACCATAAATATGAACCGGCATTATCGCTTTTGTTTTTGATGTAATTTTCGGCTCAATGTGCTGAGCTTCCACCTGGCAGGAATCCGGGTTAATATCGCAGAAGACAGGCACAGCGCCTACCATCTCAACGGCCATTCCCGAAGCAACAAAGGTATAATCCGGGACAATAACCTCATCGCCCCTGCCAACACCCATAGCCTTCAAACCAAGGTACAGGGCAAGCGTACCGTTAGGTGCAAAACTGGCGTGTTTTACCCCCATCAGGTCTTTTAGTTTCTGCAAGAATTCTTTGCTTTTTGGCCCTTCCGTGAACCAGTTAAGTTCGAAACAGCTTTTAAGTGCTTCATATTCTTCCATTCCCACATACGGGGCGAACTGAAAAACGCGATCCATCTGTTATCTCCCTGAGTTTGCCGCCGGATCAATTAGTAGCAGCATGTTAGAATTTATATATTTTACATTATCAAAAATCTTACTTATTTATGCTTGTAGTTTATGGCTGAATGGTATATATCCATCAATATCTTGTAGTTGGTTTCAGCCGTGTATCGATCGAGATATGTTTTTCGAGCGCCTTTTCTTAGATCATTGGACTTTGAAGCCAGGTTAAACATCTCCTCGCATGCGCTGGCCAGGTCATCGACATCACCGGGATTAAAACGGATCCCATCCTGATAGGGTGTTATTAGCTCTGAAATAGAACCAATATCAGCCACGAGAACCGGGGTTCCTTTTGCCAGGGATTCTATTATCACCAGTGGAAGAACCTCATACCATATAGATGGGATAACCAGGAATTCTGCTTTCCCAACAATATCTAAAAGTTCAACCCTGTCTTTTTTACCAAGGTATTCCACACCCTTTATTTCTGATTCGGCCTTTTTCACCAAATCTGCCAGGGGTCCGTCACCGACGATCTTTATCCTTCGTGTGTCCGGAAGTTTCTTCCAGGCGTCTAATAAATTTTGAATCCCCTTTTCCTTGCTGATTCTACCTATGAAGACCGCATATCCACCACCGCCATCACCCTCACCCGGATCAGGATCTAAAAAATTCTGTTTTACATGAATACGAGCTGGTGGTAATCCGCCCTCTATCAATTTCTTCCTAGCAAATTCTGTGAGCGCAATAAAAGCATTCGCTTTTTTGCTTGACGTTCTCCTCAATTTATGAAACGCTGAAACCGATGCGACTGCACCTGTATATAATCGGGATTCCCGCCAGCAGGCATGAACAATTGATGGCCAGGCGAATAATTTGCCTGAGCAATCTTCACATACCCGACCTTTACGAAGGAACTGGGCATTTGGACATGAAATTCTATAATTGTGAAAACTTTGAACTACCGGAATATTTTCATCATATCCGGCATCATAGACGGACAAGGATAATAACGGAAAGGTATTTGTTACATGTAAAATGTCAGGTTTGACACGCTGGATAAGTTCACGGACATTGTTATAACTCTCACGGTTCCAGAATATCTTCCCGATCATTTCCCGTTTACTCATTCTATCCATATCGGTATTTTTCACGGTATAAGTATGAACTTCATTACCGTGCGATTCGAGAAGTTTTTTCTCCTCCTCAAAACAAACATCTTCTCCACCATAAAGGGTGTAGAAACCGTGTACAGATACAATTTTCATCGATTATTCTAATATTTTAGAGTTATATACTATACTGGCGCTACCTGTTTAGTACCGGTTTTTTTGATGGATGATATGGATATTTCCGTAAACCTATTACCTGTAATAACAGGTGTGATAAAAATTTAGAATTATTTACCAGGTATCGTTTCCATAATCTTCCGGGTTCCATCAGCAGCCTGAAAAACCACTCCATGCCTATCCGTTGTACCCATGACGGGGCTTGACGGGTACGACCCGTATGAAAGGCGAAGGCCGCCCCAACACTGGCTATAGCCGACACATTCAGTCTTTCAATATGTTCTGACATCCAGATCTCCGCCTTGGGGACGCTGAGACAAATCCAGAGTATATCGGGCTTGGCGGAATTTATCAGATTCATCTCTTCCTCGTCCTCTTCAGGTGTTAGCTGCCTGAATGGTGGACAATGAGTCCCGGCAACAATCATCCCGGGAAAACGTGCCTGCAGTTTGTTCGCGAGGTCATCGGCGAGACCGGGTTCGCCACCATAGAAAAAATGACGATAGCCTTTTTCAATTCCATTCTTACAGGTCTCCAACAATAAATCCGGACCATATACCCGTGAAGTATGTTTTTTACCATGGATCCTCAAATTCCAGTATAACGGCATCCCATCGGGTGTAACCATCCCTGCATCGTTAAATACTCGACGCACATGGCTATCCTCGATGCTCTCAATAATACCATGGACACTGGTGACACAGATATAGTGTTTGATTTTATTGTTTATCCAGGAATCGATAGTCTCAACTGCCTGCTGAAGGTTTATAGCGCTTATGCCAACTCCCAGCAGGTTAACACGTTCATGCGTCAAAACGGGTTGATGTTGATCGGCCATTTATCCTCCGGAAATGTCTTCTTATAAATAATTAATACTAAAACGCCCGAAATTTAGGGAATTTTGGATTTAAAAAATGTTAGCCCGGTCACTCGATTCTGTACTTTTCCGGGAATTTTTCGGAATGTAATAGTTTCTGCCGGTCAATTAAAGGTCGCGTGTCTGGATATAGACTTAACTGCTCATAATTTAAGCCTGAAATCAATAAATTTATCAGGGATTATCCTGTTCCTTCAACTTCTCGTCTATTGTTTCTACACAATAACGAATTTTAGGATCATCGAGTTCGGGATCTATCTGTAGAAAAACTTCTTTAGCCAGCCTGAACTCGCCCATATTATAATACGATAACCCAAGCCCAAACCTTGCCTGTTTCGCGTTTGGAGCCAGGGTAACGGCACGATCAAAATAGAGAGCTGCCTTTTCATATTGTCCAAGTTTTCCGAAGGCTGTACCCGCGCTGGAATAGATGGGAAAATAATTCGGATGAGCTACCATCGAAAGTTCAAATTCATTCGCCGCTTCTTCATTCTGGCCCAATTCCCTGTATGCCAATCCGCTGTACATTCTTATGGGAATAGATGCCGGATCATTCTGGAAATACGGGTTTAAAGCCGAATTAATCTCATCAATTACCACCTGGTGTCGTTGGATCAGCCGGGCATTAATAGCCTGCGCCAGGTGATAGCTGCCATCAAGCCTATGATATCCAACCCAGCCAGAAAGTATAGACAGCAGTACGGAAACCAGCAAGACCGGTTTCACAAGTCCAATTTTTCGTTTTGATGACAGAGGAAATTCTTTGTGATAGGTATAAACGACAGTCGCCAGTATAATTCCGAGCAAGGCAAGCTGTTCTACTCGTTCCTTGGGGAAGCTGTAAAATGAATACGAGGAATATCCCACCAGGACAAAGAAAAACAACCTGCCGATGATTATACTTTCCCTGTTTACTGATTTTTTCGATAAGGACACTGAGTAGAAAAGCGCAGTCAACAGGAACAACAGGTAACCGATAAATCCGGCAATACCTGTTTCGGATAGTATCCAGAGATAATCATTGTGGGGACGGACTGTTGTTTCAGTCTGTTTTTCCTCGTGGACTTCACCGCCATACCTGTACGCGCTGTAAGGATTTAAACCGTATGGTCCCGTGTGAAATTTCCAGTTGCCTGCGCCAACACCGGTAAGAGAATTATCCATTATCATTTTTGCCGATGTTGTCCACATTCTAAAACGGCCGGAATCTTTTGTACGGATTACCATCTCGCTTGACGTAAAAGCGAATAAAGCCAGGAGGATTATACTCGAACCGACGACTATTACTTTTATGTTCTTAAATTTCTTGGTCTTGAAATATGACCAGATATTTTTCCAGGATAATATGATGGTAGCCAGCGCACCAATAACTGTGGAAAGCCAGATTGAACGTGTGGTGGAGATCATGATGCTGAAGATAGTCAGAAGGAATGAAACAATGCCCAGGATATTCCACGCTTTTTTAAACTTGATGATACCATAAATAATAAAGGGAAGAGTGAGGAACATGTACTGTGAGAACATGTTCCGATTGCCCATCATCCCGCACGGTTTGTTGCCGCCTGGAAATATCGGAAAATTAGGATCAGCCCATTGACCGATCGCGATAAAACTGTGAATAATGGCGCTGATAATCAGCATCTTTGAGATGATCCCGAGTCCTTCACCAGATCGCATGAACAAAACCAGGGCAAGAACCATGTTCAGGATAAATATTGTCGTGCGAGCGCTTTCGAAACTCCATTCCGCGAAATTTACCGCCTGGAATCCAGATACATACACAGAGATGAGATAGATGACCGCAAACAGGAAAATCGGTCTCGATAAAACATTTCCAATTTCAATTTTCCTGTTAAATATCAGTATTACCGAAAAGACAAATACGAGGACTGCCAGAACCATCAACCTTGGATGGACAACTATATCCATCCCCCAGGGCACAAATACAAAACCGATCACATATACAATCACAAACATGTAGATCGCGAGGAACATCTGTTTCGGTGAGTTTATCTTACCGGTTTTTTCCGGTTTGGCTTTCGATTTGTTGCTCATGCAGGGAAGTTCTTCATTTCAAACATCATGATGTCTTTTATGTAATGTATGGTATTTTCCCTTTTGTTCAAAGCATTGGCCGATGAGCGAAACCGTATTGATTGCTAACCCACCTGGATACCCGGTAGATTTAACCAGGGAAAATAGAACATGCTATGTTGTTATTATTATAAGCATTACGATGCAAGCATTATATTTTATATCAATGACTAATAGACTATAGTTCTCGAGAGAGGTAATAAAAAGTCTCGCTTGATAGATTTGTTAACAGGGGATTATATTGCGTCATCGCCGAGGTGGTGAAATTGGTAGACGCAGCGGACTCAAAATCCGCCGACCTTCAACGGTCGTGGGGGTTCGATTCCCCCCCTCGGCACAAAGGACATAAATAAGGTTACGGACTCAGGTCGTAACCTTATTTTTTATGAAATTGCCTCCAGGAGATGGATTCTAGTTTAGTTATCACTATTTATTTACAGCGACATAATATTGTCATATAGTTATAAGTTAACTTATTTAATTGGAACAACACTCGTTGACTATTGAATGGTTATCTTGGGTTTATAAGAAATGGTCTGATCAGAGTTCATGATCTTACTTTCATCTAGATTTCCAGCATACCTCCCAGAACGTTTTCCAACCTCAAGAAAACCAGTTTATTTTATGTATCTCTAGTATCAGTTTACTGAACTAAAAACTAAGGAGATAATGATGAGTATGCTGGCGAGCAGGATTGGGACAGTACCAAGTGAAGGATTCGACTGGTACGTTTTTTTTATCGAATGGGAAAAAATAGATGGTCTTCGTGAACAAATCGAAAATCATTTTACTTTATTCGGAAAAGCTGCCGGTGAAAAGGTTCTAGCTGTACGTGGGTATGATCCTGAAAAATTCCGTGAGTCAATTCTGGTGACTCAGGAATTATTTAGTGAGGATGAAAGAGAGATATTTAAATCTACTTCGCTGTTAATTACTGATACTAATCCTGCAACACTTGCAGAAGAAAAGGGATTAGAGAATCACAATTTATTTGCTTTTCCTTTGCAATATATTTATGAACGTGATGGAGGCGATATTTCCAAATTTTTGAATAACCTCCTTACCGCTCTGCATGAACCAGACGCAATTAAATCACTGAAATCACTTGAAGAAACTCGACTGAAAAAGATTTGGGGTTGGCTTAGCAAATATCCGGAGCTACAACCAGGTATTGGGGGCTTCAAGGTTGATTTAAAAAGATTACTGAATGATCTAATCATGGGCACCAAATAAGCCGTGTCGGGTTGTTTCCTCGCTCGGCACTATAACACCTTCAAGATATAAAATCATGCCTGCCCAGTTTGTTAGCATTTGTACTAATCCGGCGGTAATAACTCCATCTGTTTAAAAAACCATTTGCGTTCCAGCCCCTAAATTCACTTAATTTTCTTAATGTTAAATGAGAAATACTAATGAACTCTCCGCAAAATCCAATTAAAGTACTGATAATTGACGATGAGCCCCATATTCGTGAGGGTATTGTTGATTTTCTTGAAGATAATGAGTTTGAGCCTTTTGCCGCTGAGAACGGTGCTGTCGGACTGGAAAAAATATCTTCTGAAAAACCTGACCTGGTATTATGTGATTTGAGAATGCCTGAAGTAGATGGATTTGAAGTTATCAGGCAGACAACTGAAAAATATCCATTACTCCCGATAATAGCCATCTCCGGAACAAATGAGATAAGTGACGCAGTTGAATCAATTCGTCTCGGTGCCTGGGATTATATTCTGAAACCAATCGTTGATTTTTCCTTCCTTAACCTGGTCATGGAAAGAGCCCTGGAAAGAGCTGAATTAAAAAGGAAAGACCTGGAATACAAGGAAATCCTGGAAGCAGAAGTTGAGGCACGAACAAGTGAGCTGAAAAGGATCAACGAATCACTACTCCAGAACCTGAACAAACGGATTGGAGCTGAAAAACAACTTAGAACCAATGAACAGCTTTTTCGAAAAGTTATTAATAATGTCCCCCAGTTGATATATGTCATCGATAAATCTGGCAGGATAATACTGGCTAACAAAAGTATCCTGACTTTCCTTGAAAATGAAACACAGACGATTTTGGGAAGTACTTTAGCTGAAATGGCTGAAACAACCGGACTGAATGATATATTCAATCCGGATTATCTTGAAATACTAGATTCCAACAATGCCAGGCTTATCTCCAATCAAATTGTTGACCGTAAAACCGTAGAACCAAGAATAATCAATACACTCCTGATACCCCTGCAAACAAACACCACAGATAAATTGCTATTGTCGGTATCAGATGATATCACGGAAAGAATTACGGCGGAACGTAGACATGCCGAAGCATCAGAGATTGTTGAAAGAACCGCCAAGGCTGCTTCGATCGGTGTAATTGCAGGCGGGGTTACACATGAAGTAGCCCAACCATTAAACGGGATCATTCTCAATACTGAAACCCTCCAGGTGTTGTTGAATAATGAAGAAATAGAGAAAAAAACCCATGTTCAACAACTAATCGGGGATATTACCACCGGCGCCAGGAGAATTAACGAAATTGTGCAGCATATGAGATCCCTGTGGGTTTCACCACTTGGGAAAAAGCTTGAAATTGTTGACCTCAACCAATGCGTTTATAACTCACTTGATATTATAGGCCGACAACTAAGAAACCATTTCATAAAGGTAGTTGCCGATCTACAGGATACACCTGTGATAATAAAAGGTGATTCCATCCACGTGGAACAGATTATTCTCAATTTTCTGTCCAACTCTATGCATGCTTTTGACAAACAAAATGAAAGAAATAATCGTGAAATAATTGTCCGGACATCTGAAGAGAAGGATACCGCAATCCTGGAGGTGAGCGATAACGGCCCGGGGCTTCCGGATGTTGATCAGGAGGTCTTGTTTGATCCGTTCTATTCTTCCAGGAAGGAGGAACAGGGTACTGGCCTGGGATTGGCGGTGGTAAGAGCATTTGTTAACCGTTATAATGGTGAATTAGAAGCGACGAATAACCCCGATAGAGGTGCAAATTTTAGAGTTATATTTCCATTCTCAAGTGAATCAAGCGGAAAAGATTGATGAAAATTCTTGTCGTAGATGATGACAGTGTCAGCCGACAGGCAGTATCGAAATTTCTTTCCCTCGCCCTGGGACACGAGATAACCGAGTGTGAATCAGGTGAAGAAGCTATAGACCTTTTTAAAGAAAATTCATTCTCCGTTGTTATTTCGGATATTCGAATGCCAGGGATGAACGGCATCGAACTTCTCCGAGCCCTGAAAAAACTTCCCGGATCTGAGAATACTACCATTGTTATGATGACTGGGTTTGCTGATACCGATACAGCTATTGAAGCGTTACGAGAAGGAGCAAGAGATTACTTGAGGAAACCTGTCGAGGCAGCAACTTTATCATCGCTGCTAACAAGGATTGAGTCGGAAAATATTGAAACATCTAAACCCACCGATGCTGCCGACAAAGCTACTGAAGTTCAGAATGACGGTATCGTTATCAATATCCCGGATTATGGTCATATTGGTGTCTTTTCCGAAAAAATGAAAACTATCCTGGCAACACTTTATAAATTTCATGATGATCCCGGTATACCTGTAATGATTGAGGGTGAAACCGGCACAGGCAAAGAAGGCCTGGCAAGGCTGGTTCATCATGGCCACGGAAATAATCCAGCTCCTTTTATTCCTGTGAATTGCTCTGCTATCGCCCCCGGTTTGTTTGAAAGCGAATTGTTCGGTTATGAAGAGGGAGCGTTTACAGGTGCGGCTAAATCCGGTAAAGCGGGGAAACTGGAACTGGCACAGGAAGGGACAATATTCCTTGATGAAATTGGGGACTTACCCGATGCTTTACAACCAAAACTTCTCAGGGTATTGCAGGAAAACGAAATATTTCGAGTCGGTGGGGAGAAGCAAATTCCCCTTAAAGTAAGAATCGTAGCTGCTACCAATAAGGACCTTGAAAAGGAAGTTGAAGCCGGTCGGTTCAGGCAAGACCTGTTTTTCAGGCTTAACACTGGGATAATAAAACTGCCCAATCTAAGTGAGATAAAAGATTCAATCCTTCCGCTGGCTTACCTTTTCCTGACAAAATTCGCTCGAGAAAAACAACGACGTTTTAAATATATTGAAAATGATACGTACGAAATCCTGAAAAATTATCATTGGCCCGGCAATGTCCGTGAATTACAGAATTCTATTGAAAGGGTCGTACTGCTTAATGATGAAGAGAGTGTAAAACCTGAACATGTTCAATTCCTGAGGAGCGAAGATTCCACCATCAGCCAGCCAGGTGTTACACCAATATCTATTGACAAATTAAAACTTCCTGATAACCATCTCGACTATGAAATGCTCAACAAGGAAATTATCCGTCTTGTTCTTAAAAAATTTGATGGAAATAAATCAGAGGCTGCACGCTACCTTGGCATTTCACGCGGTTCTCTCAGACGTAAGATCGACAAACTTCAGTAATTACAAAGATCTGGCTCAATTGACACTACTGGCTTGTTCAAGCCGGCTCACTTGAGCCAAGTGTTCTAATTTAGCCGATTTCAACTTCTTAGATCTGCCTTTCTTAGCTGTTATTAAACAAGTACTAAGGATTCTATCTCGGTTTTGGCATACCACTTGCCAATTATTCCGGAAACGAGATAAATCCGTCCGGTTCAAACCGGCAAACTTGTGAAGATTAAACCAAAGAGAAAAAAGCAGTGCTTGAACTAAGAAAGGAAAAAAGATGAAGATCAATTTTGGTCAAAGTGCACTCAATCTTAAAGGTGTATTGGTATTTGCGATGGTTATTTTCATTTTAACCGCAGGAAATGCCTTGGCTATGGAAGGCATCCACACTGGTGGTTTTGTAACACATACCTACATTGGAACTACAGAAAACACTTACGCAGTTGCAAATTCTGAAGATGGTTCACCAGAATTTTTTGAAGGCGCGGTTTTCTTTATTACTAATCCGGTAGATAAACTACGCATCGGTATCCAATTGTTCGGTAGTGACTATGGTAAAGACAGGAACGGGATTGTAAACGTTGACTGGGCTTATGGTGATTACCGTTTTAAAGATTACCTGGGTGTCAGAATTGGAAAGATTAAAACCCCGATAGGTCTTTATAACCAGTACCGCGATATCGATATGGTACGTACAAGTGTTATGCTGCCCCTGAGTATGTACGATGAGTCTGGGCGTGACTTTAACACAGCCTTTGAGGGTGGAAGCCTTTATGGAACAGTTGAAACGGGTGGCGCTGGAGACCTGGAATATGAAGGTTACTATGGCGTTTCAAGTGTCCCGGATCCCAACAGCGGTTTCTGGAGAATGGTCAACACGTGGGTTGCGTCTGGTGTGGCACACGGTGTTCAGGCAGGTCTGGAAGCTGCTGGAATGACTGAAGTGGAAACTAAAGGTTCTTATAATGATCCATTCGTCAGGTGGAACTATCAATACGGCGGGAACCTCATCTGGAACACACCGCTGGAAGGTTTTAAAGTCGGTGGTACGTATGGATATGCGGACATCACTCTTGGCACTGATGTAACAGTAAATTATACTGCCACCATACCAGGTGTCCCAATGCCAACTACAGGCACAGAGGAAGTTGCCTATTCACTGGATGTTTTCCGTACTACTTCAGGTTTCTTCGGCCAATATACCTGGAACAGGCTGAAGGTTGCAGGTGAATACCGTACAATAACAATGATCCAGGAAGTTGACGGTGAAGAAATAGATGAAACCGTAGCCGAATATTATTATGGTCAGGTTGATTACCAGGTCCTTGATAAACTCACCCTCGGTGTGTATTACGATGTCACCATCCCGGATGTTGACGATGACCTCGATGATTTCCTCAACTACGAAAAAGACCTGAACTTCAGCGCACGTTATGATATCAACAGTAACTGGCTGATTAAGGGCGACCTGCATATGGTCAACGGTTATTCATCTGAAATCGGTCTCTCTGAAGGGGATGACCCAAAAGAGAACTGGATGATTTATGCAATTCGCAACACATTCTACTTCTAAATCCAGAGGAGATAAATGATGAGAAAAACATTCGTTATTATAGCTGTTCTCTTGAATGCTTTTATGGCACAATCAGTTATGGCAGCAGATGTAGTAGTAATTGCCAACAACAATGTACCTGAAGGCTCTTTGGACAAAGGCACCATGGAAAAAATCTTCCTGGGTAAGAAGTCGCAATGGTCTGACGGTTCCAAAGTAGTTCCGGTGATGATGAAGTCAGGTGCCGCACACGATGCATTCCTGAGCGGCGTCCTGGGAAAAACTTCCGCCCAGTTCAACAATTTCTGGAACCAGGCGATGTTTACCGGGAAAGGTACACCCCCGAAATCGTTCACGTCTGAAGCTGACCTGGTAAGCTATGTCGCTTCGACATCCGGCGCGGTTGGTTATGTATCAAAAGGTACCGCCACATCAGGAGTTAAAGTTTTAACAGTTAACTAAGCAATACCGAGTTATTAGCCCCGTTGGGGATTAAAACCAGGTCTTTATCTAATACATGGTGCTTAATCCCCACGGGAAAACAAAATCATAAATAAGCATATAGGTAATAATCTAAGATATAGAGCGAGTTCTGGAGTAAAGACATGAAAATTCTACATAAAATATTGATTGTTCCCGGGATTGCGGCTATTGCATTTATAGCGATATTTATCTTCACGCTGGCCGGTGGGAACAAAAACACACAGATTCTAAAAAGAATCGAAACGGGTTATTTCCAGGCACTGGAGCTCAGCCACCAAATGGAAAAGGTAGCTGTCAGCACCAGGACCACCTTTCAAAATGCCGCGTCGTCTGCTGATATGGATATGTTAAACGAGACTGAATCACTTAGGAACGAATTCCTTACACTTTCCGGTCAATTCAGTCAAATTGAAGTAGTAAAGGCTGAAGACCGCCAAGATCTTGGTAAAATCTTTTCGAACTATTATTCACTGGCACATTCAACTACGTCCAAAATTGTCAATGCCGAGATGGACGAATTTCTTTTCGAAAACGTAAGGAAGATGAACGAAGAGTATGAAAATCTCTTTCACGTGCTCGAAGAACTTACCCATCACCAACGCCAGGGAATGGATGAAGCATTTGCCAAGGCGACCGTTGATTTTAAACGCTCAAGCACTGTCCTCCTGATTATCGGAATTGGAAGCGTACTGTTGGCAATGGTTGCTATCGGAACCGGTTTCTGGCTGGGTAGAGACTTCAGTTTTGCAATCCGTCTGATAACAGATGGTGCACATCGGTTTGCTGAAGGTGATGTTGCTCTTGACGACATGGACATGGAGCATATTGAAAAAGTCGATAAAAGAAAAGATGAATTCGGTGAGATCAGCCACGCTTTCTTTGAGCTGATTAACAATACCAAGATCAAGATTGAAGTTGCTGAAAATATTGCCAATGGTAATCTTGGGATTGATATCACAACAGCCTCAGATAAGGACGTCCTTGGATTCGCGATGATTAAGATGCGTGATAATCTTTCCAATTTGATTGAAGATATGGAAACGATGTACCAGCAACAGGAAAAGGGACAGTTGGACTATATGATCGATACGTCCAAGTATGAAGGCGCATTTAAGAATGTTGCCGGATCTTATAACGCGGCTGTGAAATACCATATCGACAGTGTTATGGTTATGCTCGATCTTCTTGGTGAATACGCCCAGGGTGACCTGACAAATGAATGCCCGGATTTCCCCGGTCAGCAAATAATTGCTACTGAACGATTTAACAAATTAAGATCGAGCCTTCAAGATGTTACGGGTGAAATTAAGAACCTTGTCACAGCAGCGCTTGACGGGGACATGAAACATCGCGCCTCAACTTCAAAATTCGAAGGTACATTTAAGGAAATAGCCTCAGGTATAAATGAAACACTGGATGCCGCACTTAAACCGATCGAAGAAGCAGCGACTGTCCTGTCATCAATGTCTGAAGGTGACATGAATGTAAGTGTACTGGGTGATTATAAGGGCGACCATGCGATTATTAAAAATTCCCTGAACACTACACTTCAATCTCTCAACGAGATTCTTGGACAGGTCGGAATTTCAGCCGAACAGGTACTCAGCGGATCGCAGCAGGTTGCAGATTCAAGCCAGTCCCTGTCACAGGGTGCAACCGAACAGGCATCGTCCCTCGAAGAGGTAACTTCATCTGTGCTCGAAGTTGGTAATCAGTCGAGCTTGAACGCGGAAAATGCCAACAAGGCCAAACACCTTGCCAATGATTCATTGAAATCAACCGACCAGGGTAACGAACAGATGGGCAGGATGCTGGAAGCGATGGCTGACATTAATGAGTCATCCTCTGAAATTTCTAAAATCATCAAGGTGATAGATGAAATTGCATTCCAGACAAACCTGTTGGCATTAAATGCCGCTGTTGAGGCAGCACGTGCAGGTGTTCACGGTAAAGGTTTTGCAGTTGTTGCTGATGAGGTCAGGAACCTGGCGCAAAGAAGTGCCCAGGCTGCAAAAGAAACCACCGAGCTGATTGAACGTTCAGGACACAAGGCTGAAAACGGCGCCTCAATTGCTGAAGAGACGGCAAATTCTCTGAAAGAAATTGGTAACAGTATTACAAAAGTAAATGACCTGGTAAATGAAATAGCCTACGCTTCACAGGAACAGAAGCAGGGTATTGACCAGATCAGCGACGCTTTAGGCCAGATTGATGGTGTTACCCAGGCAAACACATCAAACGCGGAAGAAGGCGCCTCTGCGGCTGAAGAGCTTTCGAGCCAGGCTAATCATCTTAAGCATATGATCGAAAAGTTCAAGCTTGATGATAAGTTTGCAACAGTTCAGTCAGGCAATTTGCAGCTTCCAGCAATAGAACAAAGATCTGACCTTAGTAATTCTACCAATGGTGATGGCAAGATTGCTGATGATGTTGTTGCGCCCGATGATACAATAATTCTCGATGGTCAAGAGTTTGAAGACTTTTAAACAAATTCTTGATCAGGTTAACACTATTGAAGGAGGGTACTCATGTTTAAAATTGAACGTCAGTCTTATGGCTTTTTGATTACTTTTGCTGATTTTATTGAAAAGCCGGAAATGGAAAGATGGGGCGAAGAATCGAAGAAAGCCTTAAGTACACAAAGTGGTGATTTCGGAGTTGTAGTTGATATGAGAACATTAAAACCACTTTCGCCGGAAGTGCAGGAAGTAATGGTTAACGCTCAGAAACTTTACAAAGATAAAGGAATGAAGCGTTCTGCCGTGATACTGAACAATACAGTTACAACAATGCAATTCCAGAGGCTGGCAAGAAGCAGTGGAATTTATGAATGGGAACGATATATCGACTTCTCAAAAAACCCAAATTGGCAGAGTATTGCTGAAGCATGGGTAGCTGAAGGTATCGATCCTGATAAATAATAAACATACTCCAGAACTCAATTTTCACAATTAGGAAAATGCTGTGTTTTGGAGAGACCTGAACATCTAATGAGAGATGCAAAAACACAGCATTGGAATAATAGTACAAGTTAAAATGAAATCAATTGAACCCAGGCTCAACCTAATATTCAGACCAAGAGAATTATCATGAAAAAGCTGGAAAAGATCCTAACAATAGATGACGAAAAATATATCCGCAGAAACATCAGCGATTACCTCGAAGACATTGGTTACAAAACCATTGAAGCCAAGAATGGGATCGAAGGATTAAAAATGTTTCATACTGAGAATCCCGACCTGGTTTTGTGTGACATAAAAATGCCCGGACTGAATGGGCTGGAAGTATTGGAAACAATTACCAGGGAATCGCCGGAAACCCCTGTCATAATGATATCCGGGACAGCGGATATCAAAGCTGCTGTTCAAACAGTTCGGCTTGGTGCATGGGACTATATACTTAAGCCGATTTTAGATATGGAGACACTCGGTGAAGCAATTGAAAATATCCGGGACAGGATAAAAAGTAAAAACGAAGAGAAAGAAAATCTTGTTGATAACATCAGATCTGAATTGTCCGAAGAGTCTAAAATTCTCAAAAACAGAGCCAGGGATTTAGAAAAAGTCATCGTTATACTCAAATCACATCTTCAAAGTGACAAAGAGGCAAGGCAAAAAATCCTCATGTTATCATCGGCTGTAGATAACGAGCCTGAGAGGATAATCCTGACTGACCTGGAAGGCAGGATTGAATACGTAAATGACAGCCTAATTGAACTGGGTAAATTTAAAGACAGAAAAGAGCTTATTGGCAATACTATATATTCATATGTGGATGACAAGACCAGCGATGACATTGGGAAGGACATATTACCCTCACTTCTCGAGGAAGGAAGCTGGCAGGGTGAAATCAATTTAGGTAGAAAAGATGGGACAAAATTCCTGGTAGAAGTAGTATGTACACTAATTCGCAATCAGTTTAACGAACCATCATACGTCAAAGCTAATTACAGAGACATCTCTGAACGTAAAAAACTGGAAGAAAACTATTTAGAGCAGGAATCGAAATACAAAGCTATTTTCGAGTCGTCAAATGACGCGATCATCCTTACTAAAAACAACATTATAATTGACTGCAATCCAAGATCTACCGAAATATTTCAGATCAGTAGAAAAGGAATTTTAGAAACTGATATCCATGAACTCCTAAATAGCTGCAAGTCTGATGAGTATGACACAAAAGAATTTCAAAAAGCAGTGGATAACCTGTTACAGCATGGTGATAAAAAATTATTTGAGTGGACGTTAAAAAGATCGGATGGCAGTGATTTTATTGCTGAGATCAGCCTGGTAAAACTTGAATCATTAAGCGAAGATTTTTTCCTTGTAGTTATAAGAGATGTAAGCGAGCACCGTTCACTAGAAAAACAATTACAGCAGGCACAGAGACTTGAAGCTGTAGGCAGGCTGGCAGGAGGTGTTGCGCACGATTTTAATAACCTGATTACCGCTATAGCAGGTAATGCAGAATTAACAAAGATGAAGCTTGACAAGGAAGACCCCCTTCAAGAAAATCTCGACGAAATCCTGAATACTTCTCTCAGGGCTGCTGACCTGACGCGTCAACTACTTTTATACAGCAGAAAACAGGTACCCGAGTTCAAAATTACTAACTTGAATGTTGTTCTGAACAATATTGATCGAATGCTCCGCAGAATTATTGGGGAAGACATTTTTCTTGAAACAAAAATGTTTGAAGATCTTTGGGAGATCAAAGCCGATCCCAGCCAGCTTGAGCAGGTAATTGTAAATCTCTGCGTAAACGCCCGCGACGCCATGCCCGATGGAGGAGAACTGAATATTGAGACAGATAATGTCACGCTGGATAAAACTTACGTTTCCTCCCATCTTGATATCGAACCTGGAGATTATGTGATGATCTCAGTTACCGACTCAGGTACAGGCATTGACCAGGTTACCCAGAAGAAAATTTTTGAGCCGTTCTTTACTACAAAAGAGCTTGGAAAAGGTACAGGTTTGGGTTTGTCGAATGTCCTGAACATCGTTAAACAGGCTAAAGGATCTATCTGGGTTTACAGCGAACCCGGAATGGGAACAACGTTCAAAATATATTATCCCAGTGTCGGAAATAAGGAAATTCTTGAGAAGAAAGAGAAACTTACTGGGAAGAACCTTAAGGGGAAAGAAACTATACTTGTTGTAGAAGATGAAGAAAGCGTTAGAAAGATTGCGGTAAAAACTCTCTCAAAATTTGGCTATTCTGTGATAGAAACTTCGAATCCCGAAGAAGCAATTGATATAATTATAAAAGAAGAGAACAAAATCGACCTGGTAATCTCTGATGTTGTCATGCCGGGCATGAGTGGCACAAAACTCGCTGAAGCTATCCGAACACATACGAAAGATGCCAAAATTCTGCTGATGTCAGGATATACGGATGATTCTCTAGTACACCATGGGGTTCTCTCCGCCAAAATCCCCTTTATACAAAAACCGTTCCGAACTGAAAAACTTGTACGGATGATCCGGGACATATTGGACGAGAAATAAATATTGGATCACCAAAAAATCATTGAGTAAAACTGGATTCATATACTGGATATGCTCCTCTGATTAGTGTTTGAAAAAACAATATGATATTGGATGAGAAGCAATATTTAGTGATATTAAAGGGTTGTATCTATTTTCAAAGGTGGTGTTCTTATGGGGAAGAGGACTGAAGCCAATAAAGCAAAGCTCATCGCTTTGTTGAATAAAAGTGAAGATTCACTGATAGGCAGAATATTAGAATACGCTGAAAGACAGGATTATACTAAATACACATCCACCCTCTTTGAAGCCTGGCGGATCAGCATTGTTGAATTGACAAAATCTCTCATTAATGCTCTCAACACGTATGACAACATTCCTGAGCTGACTCCTGATGAAGATTTTACGAAAGATCCATGCGCCAAGTTTGGTATCCTTGAAGCACAATTGCACCGAAAAAGAGGCATTGAGCTCAAAATGTTTCTTGGTCTGTTCAAGTATTACCACCAGGTATACCAGGATTTGATCGAAGATTCTTCTTTTACTCCAAACCAGAAAGACTGGTCATCGCTGTTTACCCGCCGGTTTTTTAACCGGGTGGAACTTGGATTTATTTCCGAATGGACTGGGAAATCCATGGACGATAAGTTTGGTGAACTACAGGATTCAAATCGTAAAATCACCAATGAAAAGAACCTGTACCTGGCAACCTTCGAGAGTGTTTCATCCCCGGTTATTCTGTATGATGAATCCGGCGAAATAGTGAACCTCAACTACGCGGCATCATCTTTATTCTCGGCTAAGGAAAAGCCCGGGGGCAAATATTATTCAGAGAAAACGGGCGAAGACATTGCAGGATGGATTAAGGATGAAGTAGACAGTTTTATTAAAGAAAACCAAGATGAGATGTGGTTCGAAAAAGCAATCCCATTCGACGAGGAGCATTGTTGTTTTGATATCAGGCTTTCGAGGATGCTGGATGTCAGTAAAAAATTCCTCGGTATCCTGGCGATTTTTAACGAGATTACTGAACGGAAAAAAATAGAAGAGGAACTGCAATCTTCAAAGGATATGCTGAACGTCATTCTCGATACTATACCGGTCGCCGTTTTCTGGAAGGATAAAGACCTCAACTACCTTGGGGGAAATAAGCTTTTTGCTAAAGAAGCACATCTCAATTCTGCTAGTGAAATTATCGGGAAAAGCGATTTTGACATAGTCCCCAAGAAAGATGCTGAAAAATATAGAGCTGATGATCAAATTGTTCTCGATTCCGGCGAACCAAAATTAAATTATGAGGAGCATATTACTCAGCCTGATGGATCAAAATCATGGATTAAATCAAGTAAAATACCCTTAAGTGATCCATATGGAAATGTTATCGGTATGCTTGGTACTTTTGAAGATATCAGTGAGAAGAAGAAGGCTGAAGTAAAGATCCGCGAAAGTGAAGCAAATTATCGAAATCTTTTTGAAAACTCTCCGGTATCAATATCGGAACTTGATTATTCCGAAGTTAGGAAAACCCTTGATAAAATTAAAAAACGGCGTGTTAAAGATATACGTAAATACTTTGAAGACCATCCTGATAAGCTAAAAGATTGTGTGGATTCAGTAATAATATTGCGCTACAACGAATCTACGCGAATCCTGCATCGGATTCCAGAAGGGTATGAATCTAAAATCAAATTCAGCGATGTTTTTACTGAGGAAACATATGATGTGTTTCTAGATGGAATTATAACTCTGCTTAATGGAACCAAGGTATTCAGGCAGGAGGCAACACGACGAACCTTAACAGGCCAGAAAATGTGGGGAATCATTACCACCTCCGTGGCTCGTGGATATGAAGAAAGTTGGGGAAAAATAATTATATCCCAGGTAGATATTACTGAACGGAAATGGGCTGAAGAAGCACTCAAATGGTCACAAAAGAATCTCGAAGATGCTCAGAGGATTGCCCATCTTGGAAGCTGGGAGATGGATATTGCTACCAGTACATATTTCTGGTCAGATGAAATATTCAGAATCTGCGGGATGGAACCGGGATCAATCAAACCCACTCTGGAAGCCAGGAATAAATTAATCCACCCGGATGATCGTGAACGAGCCACAAATGATTTAAACAAGGCACTCAATACCGGCGAGCCCTATAAAACAGAAGTGAGAATTGTGAGACCTGATGGGAGCATTCGCCATATACTGTCGCAAGGTGCTGTTGTATATGGCGAGAAAAGGAAACCCGTAAAGATAGTTGGTTCCTTCCTGGATATTACTGAAAGGAAAATCGCCGAGGAAGAGCTCAAAAAATATTCTGATGCACAGGTGGAACTATTGCGCGAAGTAAACCATCGTGTAAAGAACAATATCTCCGCAATTATTGGGATGCTGAATAAGGAAGTTGACCGGGCTGAAGAAGAAGGATTAACCAGTTACCTGCCGGTACTTAATGACCTGGTGCAAAGGGTACGTGGTTTATCGACTGTACATACAATGCTTTCAGCTACCGGGTGGCGTCCACTGGAGCTGGCTGAATTATGCAAGCAGGTAATCGAGGGTGCCCTTCAAAGTGTTCCCCTGACCAAGAAGGTATCCTACAAAATAAATAAAACCCGGCTCAAGGTAACAAGCAGCCAGGCTCATCACTTGACGCTAGTGATTAATGAGCTGGCAACCAATATTGTTAAACATGCCCTGGATGGAAAAGACAAAGCCAATATGAAAGTGAGTTTCAAGGATAACAAGGAATCTTTTACGGTAATATTTAAAGATGATGGTCCCGGATACCCCGAGGAAATGCTCAAAGGCGATCTTTCGAGGGCAAATATCGGATTTGACCTGATCAATGGAATTGTCAGAAAAAGCCTCCAGGGAAGTGTTGAATTATCGAATGATAACGGGGCAATCACGAAGCTAAACATAAAACGCTAATTATTTTTTATTTTAACAAGATTTATAATGAAACCAGAAGAAACAAATATACTTGTTGTAGAGGACGACTACCTTGTCAGCGAGGATATTATCCAAATCCTCAAAAGGCTTGGATATAGAATTATAGGCGATGGGTCAAACGGGAAAGAAGCTATAGAACTTACTGCAAGTTTGAAACCGAATGTTGTCTTGATGGATATTCATATGCCTGAAATGGACGGGTTGGAAGCTGCAAGACATATCCAGGAAAAATGTCCAACCCCTGTAGTCATTCTAACAGCACACGAATCATTTGATCTTGTTGAGGAAGCCAGTGCAGCCGGTGTAGGTGCCTATTTGACCAAACCACCCGATCCACTGGCGATGGAAAGAGCGATTTCAATTGCAATAGCAAGACATGGCGACCTGATGAGAACCCGGCAATTGCTTCATGATCTGAAAGCTGCACAGGAAGCGGAAACGCTTGCCCGTGAGGCAGAGAAAAACGCTGAATTGAAAGCTGAAAATCTAAAAACTACCGGTATGATGGCAGCTACTATCGCCCATGAATTCAACAATCCACTGGCAATAATCAAGGGAACAGCAGACCTGATTGAAATGGGCAATAAAGATGTTGAAAAATTGTCCAAACAGATGCAAACTATTCACAAACAGGTTGAAAGAATGAAGATCCTTGTAGATAAAATTATGAAAATGAAAGAGATCAAGGAAATAGACTATGCAAATGGCCATAAAATGCTCGACATTCATCAAAATGATGAATAAACCGTTTCCGCAACTATACTTATCCCTATATCTTCATTGAAATAAGTCCTCTCAATACAATTATATAAACGCTATCGATGATTCCGATTTGAATGATGTCTTTATCCGCGTTTTATTGTGTTATCTACGGAGATTACGATGAAACTTTCAAATTTAGACCATTTGTCATCCGAGATAAAAAAACTATCACAAGCAGAAAGATCCCAACTTCTCGAAGAATTTATTGAATACGGTAAACCTGGTGAATCCGAAGTGAATTCGGGTAGAATAAAAAATACTGATTACTATCGAGCGATCTTCGATGCTTCTAATGATTCTGTGTTCATCCACGATGCAAAAACAGGAGTTGTTCTTGATGTAAACCAGACAATGATGAATACATACGGATATTCATTCGAAGAGGTGCAAAACTATGATGTTGGCGATTTAAGTTCAGGTGAATCACCATACTCCAGGAAAGAAGCATCGGGGCATATTAAAAAGGCAATCGAGGAGGGGCCGCAACGTTTTGACTGGCTGTCAAAAAGAAAAAATGGAGAGGTGTTCTGGACAGAAGTTTCACTTCGATACTTTGAACTAAACGGTGAGGAACGAGTAATTGCTGTCGTGAGGGATATATCCAACAGAAAAAAAATAGAAAATCAACTGGAAGAAAACGCGATCAGGTTTGAAGCGATATTTAATCAGTCAATTCAATTCCTCTCAATCCTGGCCGAAGATGGTGAAATTCTTGAGGTAAATGACAGGGTTAAGGAGCTCCCGGGTTACGGAAAAGAAAAAATCATCGGTCAGAATTATTGTTCTGAAGTTTTTTGGAACACTGAAGACGCTCCCCTAGAAGATGTAAATATAGCGTTGAAGATTGCACAAAGTGGTAACGTCGCTGAATTTAATGCTCTTGAAACCGATGAAAACGGTATTAAACACTATACTTATAACTCGATCACCCCGATTAAAGCTGATGATGGTTCAATCCTGTTTCTCGTAGCTGCCGCTAATGATATTACAGATCAGAAAAATGCTGAGCAGGAAACCCTGGATAGTGAGGCTAAATATAAAGCTCTGTTCGAATCAGCAAATGATTCAATTTTCCTGATGGATGAAGACCTGTTCATAGATTGCAATAAAAAAACCCTCGAACTGTATAATTGTACATATGACCAGATTATCGGTCAACCACCCTATAAGTTTTCACCTGAGATGCAACCTGATGGCAGATCTTCACAGGAAAAAGCACTTGAAAAAATAACTGCCGCGTTTGATGGGATATCGCAGTTCTTTGAATGGAAACATACTCAATACGATGGCACACCATTTGACGCGGAAGTCAGCCTTAACAGGGTAGAATTAAAGGGCAAAGCCTACCTCCTGGCTATTGTCAGGGATATAACTAAGAGAAAAGCTGCAGAACGGGAAATTCGGAAAAGCCAGTTGTTTATTCAAAGAATTGCCGATACTCTTCCCGGGGTATTATTTGTCTTTGACCACAAAGAGCAGAGATCAATATACACTAACAGGAGTATTCTTCAAGCTCTCAATTATCCTGAGGATCAGGCAAAAAAAATGAATGCTGAACTGCTTAGAAAATATATTCATCCTGATGATAATATAGATATGGGCGAATACGTTAGCAGGATCGCGGCGGTCGGACCTGGCGGGATTTTCGAACATGAATACCGAATAAAAGCACCGGATGGTAAGTATCGCTGGTTTCACAACTGGGTTACATCATTTAAATACGATAATAATGGCATTCCACTCCAGTCGCTTGGAATAGCACAGGATATTACAGAGCGTAAAGTGGCTGAAGAAGAAAACGAAAAATTAGCCACCATAATCGAAGCAATGCCGTATTTTGTAGGAATCACAAGTCCTGATCTCAAGCCTATATATATCAATAAAGCCGGACGAGGGATGCTGGGTATGGGTGAGGATGAGGATGTTACAAAATACGAGATTTCCGATATGCATCCCGAAAACAGTTATGAAATATTGGAAAAAGAAGGGATCCCAACTGCTATTGAAGAAGGTACATGGACAAGCGAACTCTTCCTGAAGAAAGTTGACGGTTCTAACCAATCGATACCAATATTCCAATTGCTGCTGGTAAATAAAGGTGATAATAGCAAATTAAAATTTCTCTCGACTGTGATAATGGATATCTCTGAAAGAATCCGCCTGCAGGAGATGATGATCCAGGCCGAAAAAATGAATACCGTAGGCGGCCTGGCTGCCGGCATGGCACACGAGTTAAACAATCCACTTGGAATAATCCTTCAATCGGCACAAAACCTTGAGAGACGTATTTCACGGGAACTTCCGAAGAATTTAGCGTATGCGGATGAAATTGGCCTGGATTTCTCTTTGATGAAGTCATACCTGGATGAGAGGGGTATTCACAGGTATATCGAAGGAATCAAAGACGCAGGCGTTCGTGCCTCAACTATTATCAATAATATGCTTGGATTCAGCAGGAAGGGCGAAGCTGTAAAACGTTTGAACCTGCTCCCGGAAATCGTTCAGAATACCGTTGAACTGGCTAAAAACGACTATAACCTGAAAAAGAAGTTTGATTTCCGTAAAATTAACATTGAGTATGAATTCGACTCAGAATTACCCGGAGTTTACTGTGAAAGATCGAAAATTGAGCAGGTGCTGATTAACCTGTTTAAAAATGCCGCCCAGGCAATGTTCAGTGCAGAAAAGAAAGAAACTCCTGAGATAACCATCCGTCTCTTCATTTCAGGAGACAAAGCAGTTATTGAAGTTGAAGACAACGGACCGGGGATGGACACTGAAACAAAAAGACATATCTTTGAGCCGTTTTTCACTACAAAAGCTGTTGGTGAGGGAACAGGGCTTGGACTTTCAGTTTCCTATTTTATAATAGTTGAAGATCACAAAGGTGAAATCGAGGTAGAATCTGAAAAAGGGAAAGGAACAAAGTTCTCTCTAAAACTACCTGTAATGTAAATAACTGTATTATTCAATTCTCACCTGGTTATATGTTTTTTTAACCAGCGAGTTAACTCTCTCCACGAATTGTAGCCAAGATTGCAGAATGCCTCGCCTGTGCTTATGTTTCTGTCTGTTAATTACTGTCGATGAATGTAAATGAGACTGGGAATAAAATGGTTGCAAAAAGTTATAAGAATGCCGGTGTTGACATAGATGCGGGTGAAGAACTGGTAAAAAGAATTAAACCCGCGGTTAAGAGCACTTTTGGACCTGAAGTTTTAACCGAGTTGGGACTATTCGGAGGAGCATTCAAAATAGATTTTTCAGGTATGGAAGAGCCTGTTTTGATCGCTTCAACCGATGGAGTCGGGACAAAAACCAAGGTCGCTGACTGGGTAAACAATCACAAGACCATCGGACATGACCTGGTTCATCATTGTATCAACGATATCTTCACCTGTGGTGCTCAGCCACTGTTTTTCCTTGATTATTATGCAACTTCCCGGTTAAATGTCGATGTCGCTGAAGAAGTCCTTATAGGACTGGCAGAGGCGTGTAAAAGTACAGGTGTGGCCTTGCTTGGCGGTGAAACTGCTGAGATGCCATCCGTCTATCATGACAATGTTTATGACCTGGCAGGAACCATCGTTGGTATTGTTGATCGTGCGAATTTGATCAATGGTGATAAAATCAGTGATGGTGATATGCTTGTGGGATTACCGTCAAATGGTCTGCACACAAATGGCTACACTCTCGCCCGCGAAGTCTTGATAAATAACGGAGATAATACTCCCGACACTACCTTGAAGGGTGTTGATGGGACATTGTCCGAAGCGTTACTGGCACCACATCTTTGTTACTATCCTGTCGTTAAAGACTGGTTAAAGAGACAGCTTCCCATAAAGGGGATGGCGCATATCACAGGTGGTGGGATAGAAGGAAACGTGGGACGGATTGTACCTGATGGATTGAAGGCGGTTATTGAATGGGACCGGTGGGAAATGCCGGCATTGTTCAGGCATATTAAAAATCTTGGTGAAGTTCCGCTGGAAGATATGAGACGAACTTTTAATCTCGGGATCGGTTGGGTAATCGCCATGCATCCAAGCAGGGTAAAAGAGCTGATAATGCATGCGATGAATACAGGAATGAAACCTCTGAGAATCGGGCACGTTGAAAGAGTATAGTTCGATGGTAACTTTTCGGTACGGGTTGTTATTTCAATCACATTTACGGATCAGGCAAATATGAAACTACTATGGTTTATCCTGGGTTCGTACCTGATGGGATCATTTCCTACTGCAGCCCTTGTTGCCGATAAAATCAAGAATCTTGATATATTCAAAAGTGGCAGCCGAAACCCTGGAGCGTCAAACGTCTTCCGCCTGATGGGATTCAGGTGGGCATTACTCGTTCTCACAGTTGATATGTTGAAGGGTTATCTGCCGGTGCGACTTACAGAGGAGTGGCTGCAACAGCTGTCAAAGGAAAATCCCCAAATCCATCCTGAAACAATAAAGGCTCTGGTGGGACTGGCTGCTGTAAGCGGACATATTTTTCCAATTACCACCCGCTTTAAAGGTGGTAAGGGTGCGGCTACGATCGGCGGGGTATTAGTGGCATTAGCTCCGACGGCCTCCTCGATATCGCTGCTCGTATGGGCAATTGTACTATACGTTCTACGTAAATTTTCGCTTGCTTCACTGGCTGCATCAATTACCTTCCCATTTGCCGTATACGTATTCGAAGGGAAGAGAACTCTTTCCAGCCTCGGCTGGGGAATGCTGGTACCGTTGCTCTTAACGGCAACACACAGGGAAAACATCCGTCGGTTGCGCAAAGGTGATGAATTACCTGTAAAACTCCGTATGGAGAGAGAAGATGGCTAAAATTACAGTACTGGGTGCGGGAAGCTGGGGAACCGCTCTCGCTATTATGCTGGGAAAACGGGATGATCACGAGATCAGGCTTTGGGAATTCCGTCCTGAAGCGGCTGAAACATTAGATAAAGAACGGATCAACCGCGAATTTTTACCCGGCATTCCATTCCCTGATAAACTGGAAATATTTAACGATATTAATGCCTCCCTGAAGGACGCTGAAGGTGTCCTGGTGGTGGTGCCTTCGCAGTTTGTCCGGTCTTCGCTGGAGTTGATCGATAACGTCCCGGATAATTCAATCTGGATAGGAGCTTCCAAGGGTGTCGAGAATGAATCGTTAAAAAGAATGAGCGAGGTCGCCGCTGAAATTCTCGGAGATGACATTACTAACAGGTATATTTCACTGTCCGGACCAAGCCATGCTGAAGAGGTATCCAGGGATCTGCCAACAACAGTGGTAGCAGGCTGCCAGAACCTCGATTTTGCGAGAACAGTTCAGCAATGGCTAAGCTCTCCGACCTTCAGGACATATGCATCATCCGATTTGATCGGAGTCGAGCTTGGTGGTGCAACCAAAAATGTCATGGCGATAGCCACCGGGATCTGTGATGGACTGGGTTTTGGTGACAATACACGGGGAGCGTTGATGACCCGTGGGCTGGCGGAAATGGCACGACTGGGGATTGCACAGGGCGCTAAGCTGGAAACCTACGCTGGATTGTCGGGAATAGGAGACTTGATTACTACATGCACTAGCCAGCATTCAAGAAACAGGTATGTTGGAGAAGAGCTCGGTAAAGGACGATCACTAAAAAATATTCTCCAGACGATGATCATGGTGGCAGAGGGTGTGGCTACGACTCAATCGGTGTACCATCTATCGAAAAAGTCCGGGATTGAAATGCCGATAACTGACCAGGTATACCACATTTTATTCGAGGATGCTTCTCCACATGAAGCGGTAATGAAATTAATGACCAGATCTTTAAAAGATGAATAGAGGAATATGATGGAACGGGTTTACATCGAACAATTTGCTGAATATGAAGGAAAGGAAGTTGAAGTAGCCGGGTGGTTATATAACCAGCGGGGTAGTGGGAAAATTCTCTTTCTCCAGGTAAGAGACGGTACAGGAATTGTACAAGCTGTTGTTTCAAAAAATGACATTGGTGATGAAAAATTTGAAGTGGCAAAATCACTTACACAGGAAAGCTCACTTACAATCCGGGGTACAATTCACGCAGATAAAAGAGCTCCCGGCGGTTTTGAACTCCAAGTTGGAAAGATCGAAAAAGTCGGTGATTCACCGGATTATCCCATCACGAAAAAGGAACATGGCACAACATTCCTGATGGATCATCGCCATTTATGGTTAAGAAGTAAAAAACAGCACGCGATTTTAAGAATACGCCATGAAGTGATTTCCGCTATCCGTGATTTCTTCAATGACAGGGGTTTTATAAACTTCGATACACCGATTTTTACACCGAATGCAGTAGAAGGGACTACTACACTTTTTAAGACTGATTATTTCGACACCTCGGCATTCCTTGCACAATCTGGGCAGTTATATGCCGAAGCCGGAGCTAAGGCCTTCGGAAAGGTGTACTGTTTCGGCCCGACTTTCCGTGCGGAAAAATCCAAAACTCGCCGCCACCTGACAGAATTCTGGATGCTGGAACCGGAAGTTGCTTACATGGATCTCGACGGTGATATGAAACTCGGTGAAGATTTAATAGAATCAATTGTCAGCCGTGTGCTCGATAAACGTATGGAAGAGTTAAAAATCCTGGAGAGAGATTTATCAAAGCTGGAGAATGTAAAAACGCCATTCCCTCGGGTTCATTATAACGAATGTTGTGATATTCTCATGGAATACCAGGAACAACATCCCGACGAAGAGAAAGCGCGTTTCCAGCCAGGTGAAGATTTTGGCGGACGTCATGAAACCATTATTGCTGAAAGATATGACCGGCCAATCATGGTTCACCGTTTCCCGGCAGAAATCAAAGCGTTCTATATGAAACGCGATCCGGAAGATGAAACTAAGGTGCTCGGTTACGACATGCTCGCACCTGAGGGTTACGGCGAAATAATCGGCGGTTCCGAGAGGGAAGACGATTACGATGTCCTCTTGGGAAGAATCCGCGAACATGGTCTGCCGGTGGAAGCATTTCAATGGTACCTGGACCTTAGAAAATATGGCGCGACAAAATCCGCTGGTTTTGGATTGGGACTGGAAAGAACAATAACCTGGATTTGCGGTATCCATCATCTGAGGGAAGCAATACCGTTCCCACGGATGATGTACAGGCTGAATCCATAACAGATTTCAACCTGAATTCCTGGAAATCTAAAGTATGGATTGATAATGTTTAAAAGTGACGATAAACAAAACATTGTTCAATTACATGCCCTTGTTTCCGGTCAGGTCCAGGGAGTTGGTTTCAGGTGGTTTGTAATGAAGCACGCTCGTTCCATGAGTATCTCGGGTTGGGTAAAAAACCTGAATAACGGCAAGGTTGAGGTGAAGGCTGAAGGACTTAAAACCGACCTCGAAGATTTACTTGCCAGGCTTCACCAGGGTCCATCATACTCCAGGGTCACAGATGTCGATTTTCAATGGTCTAAAGCATCAGGGATGCCCCAAGGTTTTGATGTAGGATATTAAATGCCAGGTTCATTATCTGAAATAATTCCACGAACTGAACGTGAAGGTTTTGCTGACAGGTATACCGGCTTCCAGTCATTGATGCGCCACAGGGTGCATGAAATCTTACTTGTTTCCAGCCTCTATGACTCTTTTATCCTTGCGCAGGACGGCGGGATAAATGAAATGATCCTGAGCGAGTTTGTTGAGCTGAACCTCTACCACTCCCCGGGATTGACAAGGGTCGCCAACGGCAGCGAAGCAATTGACCGGTTAAAACATGGACCACGGTTTAACCTGGTTATTTCTTCCGTCAACCTCGGCGACATGCATGTTGTCGAATTCCTCAATAAGCTGAAAAAAGGCAACTGGCAGGTTCCGGTTGCTTTGCTGACATTCGATGAACGTGAACTCCAGGAATTGATCCGGATGGAAGATATCCGTGGGCTGGACAACGTTTTTGTCTGGCAGGGTGACTTCCGAATTCTCCTGGCGATAGTAAAACTGATTGAAGATCGCCAGAACATAGAACATGATACCAATGTCATGGGTGTCCCGGTTATTCTCCTGGTTGAGGACAATATTCATTTCTATTCATCATTTATCCCGATGATTTATTCAGAGGTGATGAAACATTCCCAGAATCTCCTGTCTGACAGCCTGAATATTGCCCACAGGCTGTTACGGATGCGTGCTCGGCCAAAAATTCTTCACTGTAAAACATTTGAAGAAGCCCATGAGCTTTATACACGGTATGAAGATCACCTGCTGGGAGTAGTAACGGATGTAGAATTCCTCCATAATGGAGTAAAAGATCCGAATGCCGGCCAGGCGCTTGTGAAAATGGTAAAATCCCGGAGACCTGAACTCCCGGTGATAATGCAATCCTTCCAGAAAAAAAATGCCAAGGTGGCGCAGTCGCTTGGAGTAAGTTTCCTGAGAAAAGGATCAAGGAGATTATTAAGCGAATTGCAGAAATTTATGATCCAGAACTTTGGCTTTGGTGATTTTATTTTCCGGGATAACATGGATAACGAAATCGCTCGAGCATGTAACCTGGAAGATCTAGAAAAGAGATTAAAAACTATTTCTGTAGATAGCCTGGTTTTCCATGGTGAACGTGATCATTTTTCCACCTGGCTGAAAGCAAGGACCGAATTTAAACTAGCCCAAAAACTTAAACCTCGAAAAGTTTCTGATTATGAAAATCCTGAAGATCTCCGTGTTGACCTGGTAAAATCTCTTCGCGATTTCCGAATAGAACAAACCCGAGGAGTTGTCCTCGATTTCAGCCCGGATAAATTTGATTTCTCCAGTGACTTTGTCCGGATCGGAAACGGTTCGATGGGCGGGAAAGCACGTGGACTGGCATTTATCAACAGGCTGATCGAAGTAGGAAACCTGCGTGAAGCCTTTAATGGAATCAAGATATCGATACCCCCCACAGTTGTTCTCTGTACCGACGTTTTTGACAAATTCCTCGAGGATAATGACCTGCAGCAGTTTGCCCTTGAAACAGATGATGACGAGTTACTTGAAGAACGTTTTCTCAAGGCGAAACTGCCGGATAATATTGTTGAAAATCTGCGTTCCCTGATTAAGACGGCAAATTTCCCGCTGGCCGTTCGTTCTTCCAGCATTTTAGAAGACTCGCAATACCAGCCATTCGCCGGGGTTTATTCTACATGTATGCTTGGCAACAACCATCCAGATCCCGAAGCGCGCCTGGCTGACCTGGTTGAGTCAATCATCCGTATTTACCTGTCGACTTTCACCTCCCATGCAAAAAGTTATATCGAGGCGACGTCTTTCAGGCTCGAAGAAGAAAAGATGGCGGTTATTATTCAACAGGTCGTTGGATCAAAAAAAGGAAACCGGTATTACCCCTGTTTCTCCGGGGTTGCCAAATCATACAATTTTTATCCATCAGAAAACATTGAAGCTGATGACGGGATTGTAAATGTAGCCCTGGGTCTGGGACGTACGGTGGCGGAAGGACGTGCTTCGATCCGGTTCTGCCCGAAGTATCCCCAGCACTTGATGCAGTTCAGCTCGATTGAAGATTTTATCGAAAATTCTCAGAAATCTTTTTACGCGCTGAATCTTGAAGCGAGTGGTCACACCGAGCTGGGAAAACTCAGGCTGGAATCGGTTCCTTATGGCCTTGATGTTGCTGAAAAAGACGGTTCATTAAGTGCCGTGGGATCGACATATTCTATTGATAATAATGCAATCTTTGACGGTCTGTCACGGAAAGGGCCAAGAGTTGTCACCTTTGCCCCTGTATTAAAATACAACCTTTTCCCATTGCCGGAAATCTGCACAACCATCCTGGAAATGTGCCGGAAAGGTATGGGTCGGGCAGTGGAAATTGAATACGCCGTTGACCAGCACACACCCCGTAAAAACCTGAAAGAATTTGTCCTGCTGCAGATGAGGCCGATCGTTCTAAGCCACGAACTCGAGGACATTGAGTTTAAATCCGTTGACGATGAGGAGCTGATCTGCCGCTGTGATTCTGTGATGGGTATGGGCAAACTTTCCGACATCAAGGACATAGTACTGGTTGATAAGAATAAATTTGACCGATCCCTCAGCCAGGAAGTGGCTGAAAGTATTGGTAAAATAAATGTCAAACTGAAAGCGAAAGATCGTCCGTACCTGTTGATTGGTATTGGAAGATGGGGCAGCGCAGATCCCTGGTTGGGAATACCTGTCAAATGGACACAGATCAACGGTGCGAGGGTAATTGTTGAAACAGGTTTTAAAGATATAAAGGTCGTTCCATCCCAGGGCGCTCATTTCTTCAACAACCTGACATCATTCAGAATTGGCTATTTTACAGTCAACCCGGACGAGGGCAACGGTTTTATTGACTGGAACTGGTTGATGAAGAAGAAGCCAAAGGAAAAGATTGGTCTTGTGCGCCATCTGTCGTTAAGAGATCCCATCGTAGTCAAGATGAACGGCCACAAAAACCAGGGTGTTATTATAAAACCGGGAAAAGAGCCTGTTTCTCTGAACAATTCTTAGAAGCTTTCAACGACACAAAATCTGCATCAAAAATCCCGGACCGAGGGCTGTCCGGGCTACATATCTTATGATCATTGCATTAGGGTGTCGTCCCCGCGAAAGCGGGGATCCAGTGTCTTTGGTTTTATCCTGGGTATCGAGCCAACCCAGGATACAAAATTGACTTTCTGTTTTATATGAAACCCGGCTTGCGCGTCAAGCCGGGCCATCAACAAATGCCGGTCACCAGTAGTGTATGTTTTCAGATGATATTAAAAGGCTGCTTCGAGAGCAGCCTTTTAATATCTTATTTCTTTATCTGTCCACTATGCAGGCACTAAATCTCCACTCTTAACATCCTTGATTCTTAACTGGATATTAATCTGCCCGTTCCATTCGTTTTCTTCGATTGTATAGACGATATGGTTAACGGGACGAACAGGATCAAGACGCCTGATCCGTTCACCAAGGTTAAAGCCGATACAATCGAGGATACGGCCATTGTGCTTCACCTGGAACTTGAGATGGTTATTGCCGACAATACGTGGATAACCGGACAGGGCAACATTATAACTGACAAACAGCGGTTGCGGATTCATCGGTCCGAAAGGAGCAAAACTGTTTATGGAATCAAACAGGCTCCTGTTGACGGCATTCAGTTCAAGATCGGCATCGATATGCAGTTTCGGGATAAGATCATCATCTTCAAGATACTTGGACGCGACTTCGTTAAATACACGCCGGAAATCATCTACTTTTTCAGCTTCGAGGGTTAAACCGGCGGCATATGTATGTCCCCCGAACTGCTCCAACAGATGACTGCATTCGCCGAGCGATTCGTACAGATCAAATCCAGGGATCGACCTCGCCGATCCTTTTCCAATGCCATCCTCGACTGTAATCATAACAGTCGGACGGTAATACTTTTCGATAAGACGGCTGGCGACAATCCCGATCACTCCACTGTGCCACGCCTCCTTGGCGATGACAATTACGTTGTCTGTTTCAGGGTTATAGGTCTGCTCTACCTGCAGAATCGCCTCTTCAAGCGTATGGGTATCGATCGACTTACGGGTACGGTTCTCTGTTTCGAGTTCAGAAGCCAGGTGAAGGCCACGCTGTGAATTAGCCGTGATCATCAGCTCGACTGCCCGTCCTGCAGATCCCAACCGACCAACCGCGTTCAATCGTGGCGCAAGGCCGTAAATTATATGCCCCACATCTATTTTACCGAACCGGAGGTTGGCTGTTTCAATCAGGGCACGGATTCCAACAAGAGGCTGTGAATTAATTTTCTGCAGCCCATGACGTACAAAAATCCGGTTCTCGTCAACCAGCGGGACAATATCGGCCGCTGTACCTACAGCAACCAGGTCGATGAAACGGTCAAGGTAATGGAGGTCAAGGTCAAGGACATGGCATACCCCTTGTGCCAGCTTATAAGCGACACCGACACCAGCGAGATCACCAAACGGGTATGTACTGTCTTTCCGTTTTGGATTTACTACAGCTAATGCATCCGGGAGTTGATCACCAGGCTGATGATGATCAGAGATAATCATATCTATGCCCTTTTGATGGGCATATTTTACTTCTTCAACAGAGGTGATACCACAATCAACGGTGATGATTAACTGGGCGCCTTTTTCAATGGCGCTGTCGATTCCAGATTCAGAGATACCATATCCCTCATGCTGACGATTTGGAATATAGTATCCTACCTCTCCCCCCAACTCTCTAAAGAACAGGTATAAAAGACTAACAGATGTTATTCCATCAACATCATAATCGCCATAGATCCAGATTTTTTCCTTTTTTCTCAGCGCTGTCGCGATTCTTTCTGCCGCCTGCTCCATGTCGTTCAACAAAAGTGGATTATGCAGCTTCCTGATGTCCGGTTCAAAAAAGGCACTGGCTGATTCAACTGAATTCAATCCACGTAACATCAATATCTTAGCTACCGAGGGATGAAGGTCGAATTCATCTATAAACGATTGTAATGTCTCAGAATCTACATCTTTTGCGAGCTCCCATCGTTTTTCCATTGTTTTGCCTGTGTATGTAAGAATGAATAAAAAGCATGTTGAAAATCCCTGTTCTTTAAGCCAGGATTAAAAATGTACAAAAACGAGGTGACCTGTAAGCCGAATTCTGTTTATCCCGATGATTCGGGATAAGACGATCATTGATCTTGGCTGAGTTTTACAACTCAGCTCATGCAGCCTACCCGCAGGTCAATCGGAACGGGCAATTCCGAGACGCCGGCTGGCGTTTCCTGCCTATTTGGCCTTGCTCCGGATAGGGTTTACCGTGCCGCATCCGTTACCGGATAACGCGGTGAGCTCTTACCCCACCATTTCACCCTTACCTGTGTCCCGAGAATTCGGGATCATCGGCGGTATATTTTCTGTGGCACTGTCCGTCGTTTCACAACGCCCGGCTGTTAGCCGGTATCCTGCCCCATGGAGTTCGGACTTTCCTCCACTCACGTAACATGTACGTAAACAGCGATCGTCCGGTCACCTCGTTCTGTATATCTAAAACGAGTATAATTAATCACAACCAATTATTATCTAACTGGAAAGATAATGATGATTTTTAACAACTAATACAGAGAGAGAGGTATTATAAAAATGCAGAGAGACCATTAATTTTATTATAATTCAGGTACGTATAATTCAAGCTGGTCAAATAATATTACGCCTCTTCGTTCTCAGGAAGAACAATAACTCCGCAGGATTCGCAGAGGATAATATCATTCATCTTACGTACTTCCATCTGGCGCTGGGGTGGTATCACGGCAAAACACGACCCGCACGCACCTGCATATAATTCAGCGGCTCCAACCCCCTTGGCTACCCTGATTCGATCATAGTGAGCAATAATCGGCTTTTTAATCCGCACAGCAAGTTTATCCCGTTCGTGATTCAGTTCAAGCTCTTCCTGGGCACTCTCCTCTTCCTTCTCACCCAGCTCCATCTTACGCTCTTCCAATTCCACATTCAGCTCTTCAAGCCGTTTTTCAATCTCTTCATACTGATGAGTATGTACCTCATCCTGCTCCAGCAAATCGAGCTGAAGAGCATCGTTTTCTTCAATTTCTACTCGAACGTTATCTATTTCCTGTGTGATCGCATCGTATTCACGGTTTGTAGTTACCTGGTAGAGTTGCTCTTTATACTTTTCCTGTTTTATCCTGGCAAGCTGGTTCTGACCCTCTATGTTGCGTTTATTGCTCCCAATTTCTGCCAGTTTTTCCTTCGTCTGCTCCAGAAAGCTTGCCTTGTCTTCTATCTCATTTTCCAGGTTACGAACTATTCCGGGAAGATCACCTTTTTCCTCTTCGAGTTCATTCAATCGTAAGTCAACAGCCTGTAGCTTGGTAATCATTTCCAACTCTTTTTGTACATCAACAGCAGCCGGCATCTGTTATTACTCCTTTTCATCATTGTTTAAAACAAAAAAATCGTGCCGCCTTAAAGGTTTTCGCACGATTTCTACCATGTTTCGAGGAAAAGAAAACAATAAGTCCATTTTCGTGGACTTACAGGGATTTTGCATCCCTTTCGATTTTCTCGACACATGGTGTACAACATTATCTACGACCCTATCATCCTGTAACGTCCACTCAACTCTCCAGAGAAGGACGATTGCACATCAATTTGTGGGCCCACCAGGACTCGAACCTGGGACCAACCGATTATGAGTCGGTGGCTCTAACCAACTGAGCTATGGGCCCTTGTCCCTGTTTTATTCCTGAGGGCACATTTTGAAGCCAACCTCCAAGATAAATCTCAAGAGTAAAGCTGTGCAAGACAGCTAGCTAAAATTGGGCTCAAGTATCCCCTCAATTATTTTCTCAATTGATTCCCTGTTCTGCCCCCAATAAATCCCGGCGTGGAACACCCAAATCGGTACACTGCTGTCAATAGAGAACGTCCATTTAACAGCATCCTTAGACGTAATAACCAAAACCTCCGCAGGAGATTTTTCTACTTTTCGAAGTAGGTCATTCACCATATTCTGATCCGGTGAGAAATGATCAGGTGATGATTGTTCAATTACCACATCAGCCCCAAGATTCTTTAAGCCATCAAAAAACCTCTCCGGTCGTGCGATTCCACAATATGCCGCAACTTTCCTGTCCTTGAGAGAATCTATTTCAAGATGGACTGATTTTGACTCATCAGATAATTTGTCACCCGGCTTCACAAGTTCTGTTAAATAATCTGCCTGGAGTGTACCGTCAAATACTGGTACAGAGGGATTGTATTTATTTATCCATTCTTTCATCTCAGCTTTGCGCTGTGAATCTCCGTTTCCGGTCAGTACAATAATATTCGCCCGTTTCAAACTAGCCGCAGGTTCCCTTAAACGTCCTGCCGGTAGCAAACGCCAATGCCATGCCGGCACCGATTCATCAAGGAGAACAATGTCAATATCTCTCTTTAATGCCCTGTGCTGGAAAGCGTCATCAAGCAGAACGAGGTTTGCGTCGAACAAGTCTTCAGCAAGTTTCACTCCCTGTATTCTCTTCTCAGCGACAATTACCGGGACACCTTTCAAAGTTTCATCACTTTTCCCCTCGGACGGAGATTCAAGCAGCGACTGCGCGATCAGCATCGGCTCGTCACCAGCTTCGTTAACATCAAGGGATATATTTTTACCATCGGATACTACGAGAGAACCTCTTGATTTCCGTTTGTAACCACGACTGACTACAACAATATTCGCCTCCGGAAGTTTTCTCCTGGAAATATCGGCAAGAGAAATTGTACAGGGTGTTTTTCCACTGCCTCCCGCTGAGAGGTTGCCCACTGAAATAATCCTGGCACGTGAACCGGATGATTTTTTAATCCCAATATCATAGGCCAGGTTACGTAGAAGGACGGCTGCTCCATAGATGAGCGAGAAAGGTGTCAGTAATGGCCAAAGATTCATTTGATATTTCTCTCAATCATTCATCAGCCAGTTTATCAGCTTGTTCACGCAACTGTTTCATAATCTTTTCCAGCTCAAGCCTGCAATTTTCCAGTTCCTCACCCTTGGCCTCACTCGGGACAACAAAAGGCTCACCATATACCACAACAGCCCTGCTGAATGGGAGGGGTAACTGGAAACGATCCCATGAGTTAAAAGTTTTACTGGTACTACATGATCCGGCTAACGGCAGGATAGGTACATTCGCAAGTTTGGCGGTAACAATTGTTCCTATTTTCGGAACTTCATTCGGTCCCTTAGGACCATCAACCAGGTGGGCAACTACACCGCCGGAATTCAGCAGGGCGATCATCTCACGTAACGCTTTCCTACCCCCACGTGTGCTGCTGCCACGGATTGAATTGTATCCGAGACCTTTTACTAGTCTTGTTACCAGTTCCCCATCACGACTCTGGGATATCAAGGCTGTGATGCCTGTTTTCCTGTGAAGCCAGACGGGCACAAACATCCTGCCGTGAAATGTAGTAAACAGGAACGATCCCCTCTGCTCCATCTCTTTGAAATTTTCAAACCCGATTCTTTTAACACGGAGGGTAAGTCCTATCAGGGAAACAATAAAATGACCTATATGTTCCACCAGCGAAAATAGAAACCGGTCATTCATCGTTCACTCCGAAACGTTCCAGTATCCATTCCGCCAACCGATCGGAACTTCCTTTTGTACCCAGGGATTTCGATACCTCTGAAAGATCATTTTGTATTCTATCCCGTTCTTCTCCCTCCCACATGTTTTCCAGGTCTTGTTTCAACCGGTTCGGTACAGCCTGATCCTGGATTCTTTCAGGTACTATTTCTTTCCCGGCAAGGATATTTACCATCGCAATCTTATTGACACCACGCACCAGCATTCTCGCCAGGGAATAACTTAAAGGTGAGACCTTATACATAACTGTAAAAGGTGTGGGTTTTGAGTTCACATCATCGGAACCCACCAATGCCGCTTCAACAGTAGAAGTACCGGACTTAATAATTGCCGCCCTGCTGACAGAAAGTGAATCAACCGCTGTGCGTTCAACTATATTTACCCAGGTTCTTGATGCAACAATCTGCTTGATTAATTTCATTTTGACCGTATTGGCTTTTACAACCTGGGCAATAACTCCCGGATTTTGCATCTGGAATAATTCAACAGCCTCCAGCATCACCGGTAAATGCCTTTCAACCTCGTGATCACGTGAACCCGGCATCAAGGTTATTACATCACTGGCCTCATCCAGGTTAAAACTTTTAAGCAGATTTTCCTTCGTATCTGACGGTTTTATTTCCCCGGCCATGGGGTGTCCGAAAAAGACCGCTTCCAATCCGTACCTGCTGTAAAAGTCAACTTCAAAGGGAAATATAACTGCGATGACATCAAGGAGATTGGCCATCATCTTGGCACGCCCCCGGCGCCAAGCCCAGATCTGGGGACTGATATAATAGAGAACCGGAACCTCTCGTCCCAGCCGTTTTCTAAGTGTTTTCAAAAGCGAAAGATTAAAATCAGGGAAGTCCAGCAATACCACCAGGTCTGGTTTTTTCTCTTCTATTTCCGATACCAGCCTGTCACGTAGCTTTATCATCCTGGGAAGGTGACGAATTACCTCGGTAAGCCCCATCAATGACGCCTCGGAAATGTCTGCTACCATCTCACAGCCCGACTTACGCATCTCTTCTCCACACATACCGTAATGTGTATGCATGGAATCCGATGCTTTATCGAGGGCGGTGATCAACCTGGAAGCATGACGATCACCGGAGCTTTCACCCACTACCCAGAAAAATTTCATCTACCAACTAATCCTTAAAAAAGACGGTTCAAATTCTTTACCGGGGTAAAATGCATCTTGACAAATTCATCAAGTTGAAATTTGTCGTTCTTACTCAACTTTTTAAGATCATCCTGTGCCGGTTTTCCACCTCCTGCATGAGGTGTAAAGCCTATCTTTTTACCGATTCTTTCCAGCGCCTTGTTAAACCTGTCCCTTGCTAAAATCGCCGCCGCCGCCACCGCAGGATTCGATTCACCCTTTGAACGCATAATCAACTTCAGAGACTTTGCTTCAGACAGGTGAATATTGATCCTGTTTTCACCCGCAAATTTATCTATCACAGCAGCATCAACATTAAAAGATCCATCATAAAGATTCCGAATAATCCTTGCGTGCCCCCAACCCAGGATTCCGTTAATTCCACCCTTTCGTGCAAAGTCGGGATACATCTCGTTATAACGTTTGGGACCTATTTCAACGACTGAACATCGCTCTGGATATTTCTTCAATAATTGGCTTGAAATATTACTGATTGCTGATGGTGATAATTCCTTCGAATCCCTGACCCCCATTTTGGCAAGTGTTGGAATTAATTCTTTATCTGCAACAAAACCGGCTATTACCAGTGGCCCGAAAATATCACCTTTCCCAGCTTCATCGGTTCCGATCCAGCAGTTCAGGTTTTTCTCTGCGGTGGAAATTTGCGGCTCATTCACGGTTTTATCCGATGATCCATTTATATTCGGATTACCAGTCACCTCTGTGATTGCATCAGCAAGTTGCTCTGACAGTTTTTTATCGCCATTGGGAATGGGAACAAAGGAAAACCGTTTTTTCTTTGCTGAATAATAAAGAGTGCCCTCTGCTTTTAAACCTGTTCCTGTTATCTTGAGCCGGAGGCCATGTTGAACAGGATCAGAGATTAAGGTTAATCCATCGTCACTGAGTCGTGCGGATAATCTTTCCAGCACATATGTAAGTATTTGTTCATTTTTGTCCATCATTGAAGATGGTTAAATCAATCGTTAAAAGGCAAGCATTGAAATACGATACGGTTTAAATCATGAACTGCAGAAGAAATCTAGGTTTCCTGTTTCATCATGAGCAATATCAACATGAAAGACTTGATCCTGTAGAAGGATATTTTTATCTTCACGCCACTTCTGCACTTAATGATGTGCAGTTGTTATTTTTTGTGAACGTTTGAAGATACTTTTCAGGTCTCTTTCTGACTCCAGAGACTTTGGAACTCATTATCTTCTAAGTTGGTAGAAATTGAAAAGAAAAATAAATAGAGGTGCCCGGTAAAGTTATTGTGATGTTTTTTTTGGATTCGCATCACTTCTTCCATCCTGCCAAATTTTTCACGGTGTGGTATTAACAAGAACGGCATGCCGGGCAGTAGTCTATTGCACGGGAACATATCATGATTCAAATCAAAAACCTGAGAAAAAACTACGGGAAATTTCCGGCCGTAGACGACATCTCCTTCGATGTCGCGGACGGTGAAATCCTCGGTTTCCTCGGGCCAAACGGTGCTGGTAAAACCACCACGATGAAGGTTATTACCGGCTTCTATCCTCCTACGGATGGATCTGTTACTGTTGAAGGGCTTGATGTCAGCGAGGACAGCCTGGCGTCAAGACAACTCATCGGTTACCTGCCGGAATCAAATCCGCTTTACCCGGATTTGACCGTCTACGAGTACCTCGATCTGATCGCCGAGTTGCGCCAGATTCCAAAGGATTCTCGTAGAGGCAGAATTAAAAAAATGAGCGAAATGACCGGTATTACCGACCGTCTTGGACAGGTCATCGGTCAGTTATCCAAGGGATACAAACAGCGTGTAGGCCTTGCACAGGCGATGCTGCATGATCCTAAAATTCTCATCCTCGATGAACCGACCATCGGCCTCGATCCTAACCAGATCGTGGAAATCCGTTCATTGATCAAGAACCTCGGTGAACAGAAAACGGTTATTCTTTCGACACACATTCTTCCTGAAGTCCAGGCGACATGCGACCGTGTGGTTGTAATCCACAAGGGTAAACTGGTTGCTGACGGAACAATGGACGAACTGCAACACCGTTTCGAAGGTCAGCCGATCATTCACCTCGAATTACACGGCGAAGGCGCGGAAGATCCCGAACCACTCAGCAAGGTTCACGGTATTGAAGAAGTTGAACGGGTCGCTGATCCTGAACCGAACGTTGTCCAATACCGCCTGATAGTTACCTCCGGAACTGATCCAAGGGCTGAATTATACAAGCTCGCGGTACAACGTAACATTACCCTGCTGGGAATGTCACGAGAGATCAGGAGTCTCGAGAATATCTTCCATCAACTTACAAGAACCGACGCGGCAGAAGCTGAACCTCAGCCGGCACAGGTTGAGGAGGCCGAAGCATGAACTGGTCAGTAGTTTCAGCCATGTTTAAAAAGGAGATGAAAAGTTACTTTGGCAGCCCGATGGCTTATATCGTTCTGTCGGTGTTCCTTATCATCACGGGTTGGTTTTTTACACTCAACCTTTTTAAGGAAAACCTGGCGCATATGCGCAGTGTTTTTGATATCCTGCCATTCCTCCTGGTTATTTACGCACCAGCAATCAGCATGCGGTTAGTGGCAGAGGAACGTAAATCCGGCACCATGGAGCTGCTGGTAACCATGCCTGTCAGGGATTTTGACCTTGTCTTTGGAAAATTCCTTGCGGCATTTACGCTTTACGCGGTCGGACTGGCATTTACATTACTCTACGTAATTACAATTCTTGTGCTCGGTAACGCTGAAATCGGCCCGGTTGTGGCCGGTTATGTCGGATTGCTTCTCTGTGGAGGAGCCTACCTGGCGTTTGGTGTACTGGGAAGTGCTGTCACGGAAAACCAGATCGTGGCTTTTATCCTGAGTTTCCTTATCAGTGGAATCTTCGCGATCTTCATTTTCGTCGGTAATCTTACTCCCCCACCATTCGCGGACATCATCCAGTACCTGAGTACAACTTATCATTTCCAGAACATCGCACGTGGTGTGATCGACAGCAGGGATGTTATCTACTTCCTGAGTATGATATTCTTCGCACTGCTTCTTTCATCACGCGCCATCGCACAGCGTAAGTTCTTGTGAGGATTAAAGGCATGAAAAAAACAAGCGCATATTCTACAATAGGCATACTGCTGATTGCCTTCATCCTGGTTGTTGTTAACATGATTGCCAACACGCAATTTGTCCGTGTTGACATGACAGAAAGCAAAATGTTCACCCTGTCCAAGGCTTCCAAGTCTGTTGTTGCAGGCCTTGATGACCAGGTGACGGTGAAGGTGTTTGCCAGTGGTAATCTGCCACCACAGTTAAATGATATAAAAAGATTTTTAAACGATCTCCTGTCGGGTTATAAAGCTTACGGCAAGGGGAATTTTCACTACGAGTTCGTTGATCCCGGTAACGATGAAGACCTGGAGAAGGAAGCCCAGAATTACCGGATTCCACCGTTCCAGGTTGATGTCTGGAGCAAGGATCAACGTGAACAGAAGAAGGTATACCTCGGTGCAGTATTCCTGTTTGGTGACAAGCAGGAACCGTTACAGGTTATCCAGAGTACAGCCGGGCTCGAGTATAACATTACCTCGATCATCAAACGCCTGACCCAGCAGCAATCATATAAGATCGGATTCCTGACAGGCCACGGTGAACCTTCACCGTTCGAACAGATGGCTAACGCCAATACGATACTCGAATCTAATTACCAGGTTACGACTGTTGACCTGACGGCCGAGGATTCGGTTCCTGATGATGTAGACGCACTGTTGATTATCTCCCCGCAGTCGGAAATTCCCGACGCGGAGAAACTGAAGATCGACCAGTTCATCATGAAGGGTGGACCGGTTGGCTGGTTCTACAATAAAGTTACTGCCGACCTGCAGCAAGCACAGGCAAGGGTTCTTCCCCTGAAGATTGACGCCTGGACAGAAAATTATGGCTTCCGTGTTAACGATGATGTTGTCGCGGACCTAAAAAGTGGAATGATCAGTGTTCAGCAGCGAGTCGGTTTTTTCACTATGCAGAACCAGATCAATTACCCCTTCTTCCCGATCATCCAGAACTTCAATAAAAATCACGTGGTCAGCGGGAATATCGAAGTATTGACCACCTTCTTCCCCTCATCTATTGACACATCAAATCCCGGTGTTGGTGTAGAAATAACACCACTGCTCTTCTCCAGTGACAAGTCACTGGTAGAGGCTGGTCGGTTTAACATCAACGCCATGCGGAAGTTTGCTGAGAACGAATTCGACCGGTCATTCGTACCGGTAGCGGCGGCAATCGAAGGACGGCATTTTAGTTACTTCGCCAGCCATGATATCCCCCTGGATGATGAGGGTAATCCTCTCATCTCCGAAGAAAACCTGATCAAGGAATCACCGGATTCCACCAGGATGCTTGTAGTCGGTGACGGCAGCTTTATCCAGGATTCATACCTGACGAGTATGGCAAATGTATTTATGCTGCTCAACGCTGTTGACTGGTTGGTGGATGATACCGAACTGATCGGGCTGCGTACCCGTGAAGTGATCATGCGTCCCCTTAAGGACATCTCCGAAGGCCAGAAGGAAATCTGGAAATACTTTAACTGGTTCCTGCCACCGATACTCGTTGTTGTACTCGGATTGATTTACTGGCAGGTACGTCGCAACAGCCGCAAGCAGGAGATCTGATCATGAAAAGCAAACAGATTTTATACCTTGCTCTCGCAGCAGTTGTGCTGCTTGTTATCTACGTCTTCACCCAGTCCAGGAGTATTCCCAAGGCTGAAATGAAGATGTTTGTGGCGGTCGATACTGCTAAGGTTGAGGAAGTTGTCATATACCATGACGGCACAACAACAAACCTCAACCGTACAGATAAAGGCTGGGAAATAACCAACCCGTTCGAATACAAAGCGAATAAGAGCTTCATCAACACGATGCTTAAAAAATTCATGGATATGCGTATTGAATCACGGATTACCGACAAAAAAGCACGCTGGCCTGAATTCGAAGTCCATGATGAACTTGCTACAAAAGTAACACTGGTCCAGGACGGAAACAGGAGTGATTTTTATATCGGCAAGGCTTCGTCCGGTTACCAGCAGACCTATGCCCGGCTTGAGGGTGAAGATACCGTTTACCTGATCAAGGGAACTTTCGGTGTTGCGATAAACCGTCAACCCGAAGCCTGGCGTGAGAAAAAAGTCTCCGACATGGAAGTTGACCAGATGCTGAAGATCACCACCGACAACCTGGCCTTGGAAAAGGAGGGTATGGACTGGCGTGTGACTACAAAAGACGGTGAGTCTTTTGTCGCGGACCAGACGAAGGCTGATCGGATGGCCAAAAGCCTGCAGAACCTGCGGACTTCCGACTTCCCGGAACAGAAAGACTTTGAAATGATCGACTGGGATAAACCGTCAAACGAAGCGTTGGTGGAACTGACCACCGGCGATTCAAGGCGCATTCGTCTCTATCCCGACCCGAATGATGATAACCGTTATTTTATGCGGTATCACGATCATGAAACCGTCTTCCGTGTTTATAAAGGAATGGTCGGCCAGATGTTCAAGGAAAAAGACGACCTCAAACCGAAAGAAGCTGAAGAGGAATAAATAGCAGTGTCGTTGCGAGGAAGCGTAGCGACGAAGCAATCTCATCTTTATATAATGTTAATCTTAATCCCGGTAGAAATGCCGGGATTTTTTTATGTAATCAACTTTAATACCTTGACATACCCTGTTGCTACTTATATTTTATAACCACGCACCGTCATTTACGTTTCCATGTACGGATATCACTCAACAATGGGCGGGCGACATGCGCAACAAAAAACATAGATATTCCATTCCGATTACCAAAATCGGGATGGTTTTTTTGTTCTTAGTCATATCATCACTAATGATCGGATGCGAATTTGGATCTGAGAATCATATCCAGGAAGATGATATCTGGGATCGGTATCGAGCTGAAGTAGTAGTTATTCAAAGGTCAGGTAATGTTAATTATTCTGATTCTACAGTCGTAGCCATTTCAATTTATGATTACCCTGATTATAAACCAGGTGAGGATCAAAATATGATACTTCATCCTGTTCGAAATGCGATAGTTCTTTTTGATACTGCTCTAATTAACTTACAGGAAGACGATTTATATTTAGCATTATTAGGTGATTACTCAAAACTGATATTTCCACAATTAACCGGTGGCAGTGAACATTTAATAACCATTACAATCAATGAATGGGGAACGATTTCCAGAACCATTGAAATACCTGAATTTATTGATCTCTATGGTTTGCCGGAAGACTCCATAATTGAAACCGGGGATACTTTGTTTCTTTCAATTGGTGAACACCCTCATGATGAATCTGTCTTCCTTAGAAGCAATTATGATTTCTTTTCCTTTTTTCAATTTGAAAACGATTCACTGTCTTGGATAATTCCCAGTGATATCCCGGACACATTAAGACTTGATCTGTTTTCTGGAATCGAAGAACCATCTGAAGTGATAGAAATATTTAATGATCAATCCATGGAATATTCATATTACGGACGTTCTGAACAACGATTCGAACTTTATTTGAATAAAGAAACCGAGTAGGCCGGTTTCCCCTGAATCCGGCAAATAGGTATCACGAATTGTCAGCCATATAATTATCTTCCCGGATCGAGGGCGGTCCGGGCTACGTTTTTGGTTGACCGGATTTTTATTTAAAACTTCACTTGGATTGCAGTAAACCCTGGCGACACCTCTACTTCCAAGCGCAAAAGGAATAAATATGATTTTCGGCATAACTGAAGGTATGTGGGATATAATGCGATGGATTTATATAATAAACAGCAGTATAATAATAGTTTTCGTGGCACAAAAAATACAAATAAATAATAAAATTACAGAACAGATTGGTAGCAAGAACAAATTACTTTTTTTACAGGCAGCAGTTATCTGCGTAATAATGTATGGAATTGTAGATTTAGTCAGACCAGGAATTATAGGATGGGTTGCTTCAGTAATTCTGGCTGGTTTTGGACTGATAATATGCACTATATATTTCTATAAGAGAAAAACTGATAGAATCGATGGATCTTCTGATAGATATGTAGTAGTTATGTTGATTGCATCTCTAATTCAATTGGGATACTCTTACTATGTACTTTATGTCTTAAAAACTTATACGATATAGCGGCGGGACCCGATTTGGCTCGCAAATCGGGTTTCTTAACACAAGAGATATGTCATACTATAAAAATTCCCCGGGTATTCGCTGTAAACCGAAATACCCGGTCTACGTAAAAAGCATTCATAATCAGGGGAATATTGATGCAAAGGTCATTATTAACATTTATCCTCTTAATTTTCTTTTCAAACCCTTCATTTTCCCAGCAACCAGACACCTCATGGACAGCCGTTTTTGGGGGTTTATCGCATGATTACGCGCGCTGGATGACAAAAACAGAAGATGGGGCACTGGCAATAACTGGTAGTACTTTGTCCTATTCCCAGAACAATAATTATGAAGTTTATTTACATAAAATCAATACAGACGGTGATTCTGTCTGGACCAGCTTTTACGGAGACTATTTGAACGAACATGGCGAAAATGTTCAGCTGACTTCAGATGATGGATTTATTCTGTCTGCATCCGTTTTCGGTCAATTTGATACTGATACTTGGATGATAAAAACGGATTCAGATGGCGACACAACATGGACAAGAATATGGGAACATGGAGGTGAAGGATTCTGCGAGACACAAGATGGTGGATACCTGTCTGTGACCGGAAACATGAAAGTCTACAAGTACGATTCCGATGGGGATTCTGTCTGGTCGAGAGACTGGTATAATGGAGAAGATTTTGTCAGCCGATTCCAACTCACCCCTGATGGTGGATGTGTTGTCGCGGGGAATTCATACTGGTCGATGGTAGAACCATACTGGGTACATGTCTCCAAGCTGGATTCACTCGGTTACATCGATTGGACATTCAACTTGTGGGAAAACACTGAAAATGAGGCAGGCACCAGGGATATAAAAAGAACCAGTGATGGAGGATATATAATCTGCGGTTCAGTTGATGCCCAGGATGGTATGGAATGGGATATTTACCTGTTAAAGTTGACTGCGGATGGTGATTTTGACTGGTGCAGGAAATATGGTGGTGAACAAAACGAATCGGGAAGATGTGTTACAGAAACCACCCAGGGTAACTTGATGGTAACAGGATATTCAAAGTCCCATGGAGATCCTGAAGGAGATGTGATCGTATTAAAAACAGATTCTGAAGGGAATGAGATCTGGACGTTCACAGAAGGTGGAGAAGGCTACGATCGTGGTGAATGTATTGTCCAGCTTGATGATGGGCGATATGTAATTTTAAGTACATCAGATTCAGGTTGGCGTGGAAATGAAGATGCCTGGTTGATCTGCCTGTACGATGATGAATCTTTGGTCGACGAGAGTGGTGGCTTTTACATGCCGGAGAAAGTAGAAATCAATGTTTTCCCCAATCCCTCAAATGGATTTGTTACTGTGAACCTGGGCGACACCGGTTACAGAAATATCACAAGTAAACTTTTTAATTCGTTGGGGCGGGAAGTAGCGTTTTTTTCGAATATCATCAATTCCGGTTCATCGGGCAGGTTCAGCATAGGTACAGATGATCTCTCAAGCGGGACGTATTATCTATTGATTTATGGAGATCAGGAATTCATTGGTTCGGAAAAAGTGATTCTATTAAAATAGCTGAGTGGCCCGGGTTGCCGGTCACGCGAACCCGGGGAATAGAACAGTTACATTCCTTCGACTTTTATAATATGTTCAAATAACGGATTACAAAAAATAATATCCCGGATATCCGTCGACTGACGGACTACCCGGACTACCCCTGAGATTGCGTCTGCTGAATATTCGGCATCGTAACGACACTTACTGGTGGCCCGATTTGGCTCGCAAATCGGGTTTCTTCACAAAAGAGATATATATCTTACCAAAAAAGTTCCCGGGATACGCTGATCCCGGGCTACCTTCTGGGCGACACCGGTTACAGAAATATCACAAGTAAACTTTTTAATTCGTTGGGGCGGGAAGTAGCGTTTTTTTCGAATATCATCAGTTCCGGTTCATCGGGCAGGTTCAGCATAGGTACAGATGATCTCTCAAGCGGGACGTATTATCTATTGATTTATGGAGATCAGGAATTTATTGGTTCGGAAAAAGTGATTCTATTAAAATAATTGAGTAGCCCGGGTTGCCTGTCATGTGAACCCGGGGAAAAAGGGGTGGTTCAAATCATCGACATTTATAATATGTTCAAATAACGGATTTCAATACATAATATCCCCGGGTATCCGCCGGTTGGCGGACTACCCGGACTACTTCTGAGATTGCTTTGTCGCTGACGCTTCCTCGCAACGACACAGAAAGCACAACGGGTGGCCCGACATTCCCGAAGCGTCGGGATTGTCGGGTTTCATAGATATTCTGCTTTCCCGGGATACGCTGATCCCGGGCTACCTTCGAGATTGCTTCTGCCGACAAATCGGCATCGCAACGACACGTAGAAAGCTCATCTCCACATAGCTTTCTGGGAAACTGTTGTCCCATGCTACCTTAAAAAAAGCGCGAAACCTATTGGTTCCGCGCTTATTATTTACTTTTTGGGTTGACCGTTTCAGGTCAATCTAGGTATTAGACAACACCCAGGTCGAGCATGGTATCTGCAACCTTGAGGAATCCGGCAATGTTCGCGCCATTGACGTAGTTACCGGGTGTGCCGAATCTTTCAGCAGCTTCATAGCTGGCAGCGTGGATCGACTTCATGATGTTCTGGAGACGCTGGTCAACTTCTTCACGTGTCCAGCTCAAGCGCAGGCTGTTCTGGCTCATTTCGAGACCGGATACAGCAACACCACCGGCGTTGGCTGCCTTGCCGGGACCGTAAAGAATACCGGCATCGATATATTTCTCTACACCATCAGGTGTGGTCGGCATGTTGGCGCCTTCGGAAACGACGTAAACACCATTGGAGAGCAGGTTGGCTGCGTCCTTGGCGTTGATTTCGTTCTGGGTTGCGCTTGGTAATGCGACGTCGGCCTTGTGATCCCAGAGAGGATTGTAATCGAGGTTAGGATCGACTGGTGTGTAGACTGCGTTCGGGTATTTCTCTGTATATTCTGTCATCCTGCCGCGGCGGACGTTCTTGAGATCCATGACGAAGGCGAGCTTTTCACGGTCAACACCTTCTTCATCATAGATGTAACCGGATGAGTCAGAAAGTGTAACAACTTTACCACCAAGGTCGAGGACTTTTTCAGTTGCGTACTGGGCAACATTACCACTACCGGAACAAAGACATGTCTTTCCTTCGAGGGTTTCGTTGCGGGTTGTGAGCATTTCAGCTGCAAAATAAACAGCACCGTATCCTGTGGCTTCCGGACGAATCAGGGAGCCGCCCCAATTGAGGCCTTTACCTGTCAGGACACCAACAAACTCGTTACGGACTTTTTTATACTGACCAAAGAGGAATCCGATTTCACGGCCACCGACACCAATGTCACCGGCGGGTACGTCCGTGAACTGTCCAATGTGACGCTGCAGTTCTGTCATGAAGCTCTGGCAGAAACGCATCACTTCGTTGTCACTCTTACCTTTAGGATCGAAATCAGAACCACCTTTACCACCACCCATCGGAAGGGTTGTCAAACTGTTCTTGAATACCTGCTCGAAGGCGAGGAACTTCAGGATGCCGAGGTTTACTGACGGATGGAAACGCAGACCGCCCTTGTAGGGACCAATCGCGCTATTCATCTCAATACGGAATCCACGGTTGACCTGTACTTCACCCTGGTCGGTTACCCAGGGAACGCGGAACATGATTACACGTTCTGGTTCAATAATCCGTTCGAGAACTTTGGCATGTTTGTACTCTGGGTGACGTTCCATCACCAGCTCGAGGGACTCGACTACTTCCTGTACAGCCTGGTGAAACTCCGGCTCAGCCGGATTCTTGGCCTTGACTTGTTCCATGATGGACGATACGAAATCGGACATGGATTTCTCCTTTTTTTTTGGATCCTAAGCGAAGCCCGGGATCTTTGCTTCAGCGTGCATGAACTTCTGCGTCTAGATTAAGTTTTAAGATCCAGATAGACGCATTTGTGCATTAAGTTATAAAAATCAGGATTATACCATAGGAGAAAACTACTATTTAAGAGTGGCGTTACTGCCCCTGAAACCAATATGTATTTTTCCCCAAATAAGGCATGCAATATACAATTTTTCACAAGTAAAGGATATACCTGTTCTCCGGAGTTTTTCTCCTCGAAGAGCTGTAATTCCAAGCCTCTGTCGAGAGATATGAGGGGGTAGAAATATTAGTTCGGGAATTAATGCACAAAGTTTTCGTGGTTTAATTACAATTGTATCCGGTAACGGCATTTTTGCCTGTCACCCTCAAGGTACATGTCAATATCTTCGGGCAGGTCTATTATCTCAACAAATTCGGCTCCAGCAAGTTCACTGGTCCGCCTGGATGCATAATTATCCGGGTTACATGTGATCCATAATTCGTTCATCCCGTGTTCTTTCGCCAGGGTATACAACAGCCTGCATGCCCTCGCGGCATAGTGTTTACCCCTGAATCCGGTATAAACTTCATAGGCGATGTGACCACAATATAAACTAAGCTTTGCCAGGTTTCCAATGCGCAAATCTATATACCCGATTTGTTCAGGATTTCCATGCTGAAACATTTTAAAATGATAAAGCGGAACCCGTTCCTCAAGAGGATATCCAGGCCTCCTCTCAGCCAAAATCAACTCGAGATCATCATCGAGCAGGAGACCCGGATCTTTCCAGTCAAAATCACTCATATCAATAGGTAATTATTTTCAACGTTAAATCAACTTTCCGGTTTCTGTGCGTATATCTTTGCGCTCCAGACTTTCCCTTCCAACGTTTCTATGATAGAATTGATGGATAGGTTCTTTCCCCCGTCAGTGTTAAGAATTAATCCACGAAGGTTTTCAGGTAATTCTGACTCAACAAATGCTTTCATCTGCGATAAATCGTATACAAGCCGCTCCAGGACCTTTGTATTTACCAGCCCGGCTTTTCTTAAACCATCCAGGTATTCTTCCTCACTGATAGCACCTGCTATACACGAATTATGTAACGCTTCGCTTTCAAGCACCCAGGAAGGTAAACCGTTAGCAACCAGGTCTGAAACCTGCATCGCTCCTCCGGGTTTTAAGACACGAGCGATTTCAGCAAAAACTCGATCCTTTTCCGGGGAAAGATTTATCACACAGTTTGAAATTACCCAATCTACCGATTCAGATTCAACTGGCAGCTCCTCAATAATTCCCTTGCGTACTTCCACATTACCTAAGCCAGACGCAGCTATGTTTTCTTTTGCTTTATCTATCATCTCATCGGTCATATCAATTCCGATAACATGACCGGTTTCTCCAACAATCTTTCCAGCAAGGAGGATATCTATACCCGCTCCCGATCCAAGATCGAGTACAACATCACCCTCTTTTACCTCGCTGAAAGCCAGCGGATTTCCACAACCAAATGAATTTACCACCGCGTCTTCCGGTAATACTGCAAGTTCTTCTCTCGTATAACCAGCAACTTTCGCTGCCACGCCTTTAGGTGCAGCACTATCACCACAGCAGCTCTCACCGCCATAACAGCCGGTTCCCGGTTCTTTAACTGCCTTTGTATAGGCTTCTGCTACAGTCTGCCTTACATATTCATTAGTACTCATGATTCTCTCCGATCGAATTATAATTTTGTTACTTCGGACTTATTACCTTCCCTTATCGCATCTTCAAGGGTGTCTGCCATAGACCGTAATTTTATTACCAGGTCACTTATCTTAGCTGAATAGTATACCTGTTTCCCTCTTCTTTCAGATTTGACTATCCCTGCAGCATGTAACTTTGATAAATGACGTGAAACAACAGAAAAGTCCACGGGACAACATGTAGATAATTCCGACACGGAACATGGTTCCTGGCATCTTGCCAGCTGTACAAGGATTCTTATCCTGTTTGAATCACCCAAAGCTTTAAAGAAAGATGGGATAAACAAATCTTCAATTCCCGGACAACAGACATTTTTTTTCCTGGCCATAATAATAGCTCTATTTTATTTGTACGTTTGCACAAAAAAACAAATGATATGATTGTTATGCAAATGGTAGAAGAGCCACATCAGAGACACATTTTTGAATTGGTTTTGGATTTAATAATCCCCTGGTTCTTTTTAGTAATCTTGCCCGAGAGAGCAGAAGGTTCTATCTTAGGAACCAATTGGAACTGCAAGAATCTCGAATTGTACAAAGATTAAGAGTTTCCTCATTAACAATGCGTGTAAACAAGGATCGCTGATATGAGTTTCTGGTCAATTTTTCATGAAGCCACACTATTAAACCAGGTTATTTTACTCATCCTGTTTTTTCTCTCAATATTAAGCTGGGCTGTTGTAATAGAACGGTGGCGTTATTTCGCAACAGCAAAAAAGGCTGACAGGAATTTTTTCCGTGCATTGGGAGACAACCTGACCAGCGAAAGCCTTCGTAAGGCTTCACAGTCTGCACCGAAGTCACCGGCACGCCAGGTTTTTACAGCCGCAGGTAAATCGGTACGTGGCCTGGAAAGACGCGGAGCTGAAATCTGGAATGAGGCGCTTGAAATTGAGCGTGACAGTCTACGTGAAACGGGTGAAAGAGGACTTCCTCTCCTGGCGATTGTGGCAAGTGCTAGTCCTTTTATCGGCCTGCTTGGGACAGTCTGGGGAGTGATGATTGCGTTCCTTCGTTTAGGTGATCTGCAGGGGCAGCCTGCGCTTGAACTGGTTGGTCCCGGTATCGCTGAAGCCCTGATAGCGACCGCTGCCGGTCTTTTTGCCGCTATCCCGGCAACGATCGCATATAACGCATTCGCTGCCGCCCAACGTTCTCTACTGCGGAGAAATGCAGAGTTCTGCCGTCGAGTTCTGCTGGTTGTAGGTGGCGGGAGGAGCGGAAGTTGATAGGCATGAAGAAAAAGGGCGATGGGGAAGATTTTGAAGCGCTGGCGGAGATAAACGTCACACCACTGGTGGACGTTTTCCTCGTGCTGCTGGTAATTTTTATGATAACCGCGCCGGTTATTAAAACCGCACTTGAAATGGGACTTCCCCAGGCGCAGACATCATCACCCGACCCATCGCAGGGATTGACAGTCAAGGTGCTTTCAGATCGGACGGTCTGGATTGATGAAGAGAGAGTAAGTGTAGACGCATTTCCTACTCGTTTTCGAGATATCTGGGCAGAAGCGGATGAAGAAGGAACACATAAATCTGTGTTTCTCGCGGCTGATGAATCTGTTCCTTATGGGGATATAATTTTTGTCCTGGACGAGTTAAGAGCGGCAGGTGTCAAGGACCTGGGAATGTTAACACGTCAGATCACCAGTAAAGACAAGCGAAAATAAATCGAGGAAACCTACTTGGCCTCCGATTCCAACATAAAAGAAAGAAACAGTTCAATTTTGACCATAACAGGCATACATCGTTCCCCCACCTGGAACAGCAGCCTGGTTATGGCTGTCGGTATACACGTACTTTTCGCCCTGTTTTTGCTCTTTGGACCGGCTATGTATTTTAAACCGGCTCAAAAACAGGATGTTCTTCTTGTCCGTTTACGTGGTGGTGGAGAGAACCGTCCCGGTTGGATTAAGCCGACAACAGCTCAAGCAGACAGGGCAAAAACAACCGATGGAAAACCAAAGGCCGCTGAAGTTAAAAAGGAGCCTGTTGTTCAGAAACCTGTTGAAACTCCGCAAGATGTCAAAAAGCCACTCCGTGTTGAGACAAAAGAAGAAAAAACTACAGAGACTGTAAAAGAAAAAGAGGTCAAGGAAACTACCCCGGCAACCGTAATGGCTGAAACAGAATCCGGGGAAGGGATAGGTGCTAAACCCGGACCCGAGGGATCGGGATTCGGTGCTACAAGCGACGCGGATTTTCCGGGAGCTGACGCGTATCTTTCCCGCCTGGAAGCCGAGGTACAACGCAGGTTTAATTTCCGGGGACGTGGCAGCGGAGCTGTTTCGGAATACCATTTTTTCATAGAAAAGAACGGGAAAGTCCGTGATTTAATCCTGATGAAAGCCAGCGGAATAGCCAGCCTGGACATGGCGGCTCGCAGTTCAATCATCCGCGCAAAATTCCCGCCTCTCCCAAGAGGTTTTAAACATGACCGGCTTGGGGTGACCTACCTGTTTTATGACGCGCAATAGCTTGTTTTATAAGCAGACATGCAGTTCCTCCCGTCAAATACAATTCTCGCAGCAAGGATTTACCTGAACGATTATAGGAGTTATATTAAAGGTTTAGTCCTCTATTGTGTGTGGGGAAAAGTGAACAAGCAATGGTGTGATGATTTATTATGGGTGCATAGCTGTATCTGAATATCATTACCCTCCATTATTTTAAACAACATACTATTATATAATTGGATGAGGAGAATATGATGAAGCGCTTCTCCGGTACGATTGCGATATTTCTCGCACTGGTTTTCGTCGGATTCGCATCGGCCGGCACTCCCGAAATCGTCAACGGAGTGTTGTTGGTACGATTCCAGGAAGATGTCAAACCCGAATTAAATGAAGACGGATTTATTAACGTCGGTGATCCGGAAATTGACAGGATTTTTAACCGTTTTGGTGCCAAAGACTCAAAACACATTTTCGGCGGATATATCCCCCGTGATGAAGATTTCCGGTACATGACCCGTAATGATTACAAGATTTATTTTCCTGCTGATGCCGATATGTGGCTGATCGAGGATGAGATGTCACAGCTAAAAGGCGTCCTCGAAGTTGATCTCGATATTGTCAAGTACACTTGTTATATCCCTAATGATCCCGCGTTTGTTTCGCAATGGTGGCTCGAAGAAATTCATGCTGAGGAAGCCTGGGATGTTACAACGGGTGATTCCACGATAATTGTAGCTGGTGTAGATACCGGTGTCGACTGGAATCATCCGGACATTATCGCGAATATCTGGGTTAATCCCGGTGAAGATATAGACGGCGATCCCAGCGCCTATGAAGAAGATTTCCCGGATATACCCGGTACTTTCGGCGACTGGAACAACGTTGACGATGATAACAACGGTCTTGTTGACGATCATATCGGTTACGACTGGGTTGATAATGCTTTTAATCCGGCACCGGGTGAAGATGGTCATGTCCAGGATAATAATCCCATGGACTTTTCCGGGCATGGAACAGGTGTTGCCGGTGCGATGGCAGCAACCGCTGATAATGGAATTGGTGGTGCCAGCGTAGCTTTCGATTGCCAGATAATGGCTTTAAGGGCTGGTTATGAACCTGCCCAGGGACAGGGTGGCATTCAGCCGTCAGCAGCAGCAGCAGCTACAGTTTACGCAACTGACAATGGTGCCAGCGTAATTAACATGTCTTACGGCGGTTCCCACGATAATTTCTCCGAGCGAAACGCTATAGAATACGCCTGGGGACAAGGTGTACTGCTCTTTGCTGCAGCCGGGAACGATGGTAATAACCTGGTACATTATCCCTCTTTTTATCCTGAGACTATTTCTGTTGCCGCCATTAACCAGAACGGCAACAGGGCTGATTTTTCCAACTGGGGAAATACTGTTGATGTAGCGGCACCCGGTGTTAATTGCTATACACCATGGTTTAACGATGGCTACGACTCATGGCCTGGTACCAGTGTGGCCAGTCCTATAGCCGGGGGTGTTGGAGCACTGGTAATTTCGATGTTCCCGGATCATCCTGACGGCAATGAACACTGGAAAGAAGTTGTTATCAATACAACTTCACAATTTGATCTCCCACCGGATCATCCGATTGGAACCGGTGTTGTAAACGCGTACCAGGCAGTTACTCAATTTACATGGCCTGAAATTGTCATCGATGAGTGGTCGATCTCTGATCCTGATGGTAACGGTCATCCCGATGTAGATGAACAGATTGAGGTAACCTTCAGCATCTCCAATATGGAGGGTTGGCAGGATTCCTACTTCACAGAAGGTCACATCTCATTTGATGTAGAGGGTGTGCAGATAGATAATGGTATGGTCAGTCTCGGAACCGTGGCTGCCGGTGAAGTCGCCAACAATTATGATAATCCCCTGACATTTACCGTTCCTGACGGTGATCTCAACGGCCGGTTTGCTTATCTCAGTCTTACTATAACAGCTGAACCGAATACTTATGAAATAGGAGTTTCCCAGAGGGTGATGCTGGGAACGCCGGAAATTCTTTTCGTCGATGATGATGGCGGCGAAGATTACGATGAGTTCCTTCTTTTTGACCTGGATAACTACTTTTACAACTATGTCCACCATGATGTTGAAGAGCTGGATATGGTACTAAATGCGGATTACCTGTCAACATATGAAGCAGTGATGTGGATGACAGGCGATGAGGAAAGTCCTTTAACCGGACCTGATATTGAAGCACTCCAGGGAGCGATGGAAAACGGTACAAACGTATTCATCTTTGGTCAGACACTTGATGAACAACTTTCAGGGACTGATTTCTACTCTGATTACCTGCATGCTGAATCAGGAATTGGTACTCCTTCTTATGGCCTGTTACCCGTAGCTGATGCCGGTAGTCTCGAGTTACCCTGGAACCAGATCCTGCTGGCAGGATTTGGTGGTGCTGATAACTACAATGATCCGGATGTCATCAATGCGGTAAACGGATCATTTAACGCGTATACATACCAGGATGGTGCATCTGTTGGTGGAGTTGCCTATGAAGATGACACCTACAAAATGGTCTATTTTGCATTCCCGATGGAAGCCGTATCAGGTACATCGGGTACCACAGACCGTCATCAGATTGTGGCGTCAGTGCTTTCATGGTTCGATGTTGTAAGTGTTGAAGACGAAATGACTGGTTCCTTTGAACTGCCGGATGATTTCAGGATCGAATCCGCGTACCCGAATCCTTTTAACCCATCAACTACGCTTAATATAACAGTTCCCCAGAGCTCAAAGATCAAGCTGAATATTTATGACCGCCTGGGAAGACTGGTTACAAGCCTGGCAAATGAAACTGTTGAAGCAGGACATCACTCCTTCAACTGGAATGCCGGGAATGTTTCAGCCGGAATCTACTTCGCAGTTCTTGAAGCTGATGGCAGGAACATGATTACCAAGCTGGCATATGTTAAGTAGAAATTTTTGATATTTCTTAATATTAATCGGGGGCAGCTTCCAGGCTGCCCCCGATTTTTTTATCTTAAATGTACTGATTGTTGCTTCTTTACTTACATTTTATGCTAAGGACAAGGTATCATTTCGAGGTTTGTCCGTCCGTGGAGGGTTTTCCTGGTATTGTGAGCGCAAGCCGGATTTCTAAAAGAGATGATATACACTAGACTAACATTAATATTTCTACTACCAATGTGTCTTGTACATTACGGGCAAGCTCAAGAGGAATTGAGTGGACCGCAGTCCGGCACGTTGACGGCGGGTGATTACCACGTAGTGGAAAACATCTCTGTTGAGTGGGGGGAAACATGGCTGTTATCCCCAGGTGTTAACCTTCTCTTTTTCCCTGGAACAGGGTTGGAAGTTGACGGCGTTCTACACGCCTTCGGAGAACCGGAAGACAGCATCAGATTCAGCCGGTATTCGCCTGATGATCCCTGGAATGGAATTCACATATCAGGTGGGTTCGGTGGTGTAAGGCTAGAGTATTCTGTAGTTACAGGAAGCGATCATTGTGGCGTTTACGGTGAAAACAACGGACACGTTTATTTGTATGGATGCCGGATCTCGGAGAATACGAGCGTTGATACAGATGACGGCGGTGTACGCTCTCAATCTGCGATCATAGACACTGTTTGGTATACAACTATCAGTGACAATGACGGATATGGCTATTCAATTACACTTAGCCAATTGAATATGCGCGAATGTGTTTTAAAGGGTAACAGCGATGTTTCTGTGAATTTCGATTACGGTGGCGGGGATATTGTGAAAACCTCATTTACGGAAAACCTTGAAACCGCTGTTAAAAACCATTCAGCAGTCTTGGAGATAGACAGTTGTATTTTTGCAGACAATTCTGCTTATGATGGCGGCGCTTTTCGCTCTGCCGGTGGGATAACAATATTCAACAGGTGTTTATTCGCTTCAAACCATGCGTCAAACAACGGTGGTGCTATTGAAATGACGAGTAATTTTGCTGTAACTCATTTGCTGCATTGCGTTATGATAGATAATTATGCTGAATCACAAGGTTCAGCTATATATATGCGTTTTATGGTTATATCCAACTGTATGTTTATTGATCATGCTGGCGAGGAAGCAATCTACAGCTTTGAAACTGGTTCGCCACCAAGATATTGCCTGTTTTTTAACAATGAAGAAGACTATCAGACAGAAACTCCAGGTTACCCAATCGGAGAGCTTTCATCAGTAAACTTTAACGGTGATTCATGTGATGTTTACAACAACCTGTTTATGAATCCTCTGTTTCTTGAGGACTCTGATCCTCCTTATCAACTATCTGCATCGTCTCCCGCAATTGATGCTGGTGACACAACTCATTCTGAACTAGATCCAGACTTAACCCTGCCGGATATTGGAATTCACTATTATGATCAAATGAACTATGTACATGATGATCCGTATTCAATGCTAGAAACATCCTATTCTATTTTAGAAGCCTGGCCAAATCCCTTTAATAGCAGCATCAATATATCTTGGTCTTCTATTCGAGCGAGTAACATAATGGTTCGATTGTTTGCCCTGGATGGACGTCTGATAAAATCATTTAACATATCGAAAGGAGGTAAAAATATTCAATTCTTATGGGACGCCCCGGAATATCTTTCGTCGGGAAGTTACCTGGTTTCGATAACCGATGGTCACATAACAAAAAGCAAGAGATTATTATTTATTAAATAATTATAATCCCGGACCGAGGGCGGTTCGGGCTACATCTCTGTTTTACCTATGTTAGGATGGGTGTATTGTATAACTGCACTTCGTTTCCCCACCATGGTGAAAAAAGCTCAAAAGACACAAGCGATGTTTCTTTCAACCCAGACCGAGGGCGGTCCTGGCTACATTTTGCTGTCATCCCGGACTCGATCCGGGATCCAGCGACTATGGTTATATCCTGGATTGCGAGCCAACCCAGGCTACACAACTTGTGATACAGTGGTAAACGGGTAGCACGGATAGTCAGCCGAAAGGTTGATATCCGGATTATTCTTAATATTATCTCTTCCCAGGATGCGCTGATCCCGGGCTACATCTCTGTATGAGAAACCCGACTTGCAAGTCAAGTCGGGCCACCCTTTTGGACTAATAAAATCACAATCCTGGTTACCTTTTTTGTCCATCATCGAAGCAATGTTGTGATTTTCTCCCTTACATTTACCGCAATTACAGGCCTTCACCCCCCTGTTCTCCTCCAGGAGCAAACAACAACATTATAGTTGTATGTACAACCATTAATAACTATCTTGTAGTTGTTATGGAAAAATGTGACTCGAAATATTGCAACTGTCTGTACCATTCGGCAAATGTCCTGGCGCGTGAAATCACCAGGATGGCAGAAGAGGAATTCACTAAAACCGGGCTGTCACCGTCATACGCGTACGTACTGATGAGTATCCATGACCAGCCTGGAATTCAACCAAAGGAGCTGAGCGAAGAATTACAACTTACTCCTTCAACCATTACCCGGCTGATCGACAAAATGCAACACCAGGGTTATGTCACCCGTGAGTCTAAGGGTAGAACTACCAAAATTCATCCAACCGACAAATGCATTGAGATCATCGACGAAGTAAAGAAATCCTGGTACAACCTCTATCTGAGATATACAAAAGTACTGGGTGAAAAATTTTCCCGGGATATGGTTGATAAAATCAATACTGCGAGAGAAAAGTTAATAACCTGAAAACTGATTAGTTTTTTATATATCTGTTGTATGTACAAGCATGTGTAGAAATCAAAGAAACTATTTAAGGAGAAAGAAAGATGAAAAAGATCGGTATTATCGGATCGGGAATTGTTGGCCAGACACTGGGTACTGGATTCCTTAAGCATGGATATGAAGTTATGGTAGGAACTCGTGATATTTCCAAGCTGGAAGAATGGAATCAACAGAATGATGGTAAAGCATCCATTGGATCATTCGAAGAAACAGCGGTATTCGGTGAATTAATAGTAGTGGCCGTAAAGGGAAATATTGCTGCTGATGCTTTAAAAATGGCTGGCGCAAATAATCTTTCAGGAAAGACCGTCATTGACGCGAATAATCCAATAGCCGATGTCCCACCAGAGGATGGTGTCCTGACTTTCTATACGAATCAGGGTGAATCGTTAATGGAGCAACTCCAGGCTGAATTCCCTGAAGTAAATTTTGTAAAAGCCTTTAACAGTGTAGGGTATGCGGCGATGGTCAACCCGGATTACGACGGGATCACTCCAACCATGTTCATCTGCGGAAATAGTGATGCTGCTAAATCCGAAGTAAATGAGATCCTGGAAAAGTTCGGTTATGATAGCGCAGATATGGGCAGCGCCAGAGCAGCAGGGGCAATCGAAGCGCTTTGTATGCTCTGGTGTATTCCTGGATTTGCGAATAACGAATGGACACATGCGTTTAAGTTGTTGAGGAAGTAAGTTCCTTTCAATGAATGCCGATAAGAAACCCGGTCAGCCATTTAGCTGATCGGGCAACTCAATTTAATATCCCGGATTCGCTCAAACCGCGCAATCCGGGCTACTCTTCAAATTTATTTGTTCCCGGGATGCGCTGATCCCGGGCTACTTTTATTCTGTTTCTTCCTTCTTCTGATCTCGGCTGGTGGTTCGGGTTGAAGGACGTCTCGATGTGCTCGAAGATGTCCCTGTTCCCGATGAGCTGGAACTACGTGTATCAGTCCTGGATGATGGTTTACGTGTTCCGGTGCTTGATGAACTGCGTTTCTGGTAAGGTCTGCGTGTTCTTGATTGCCCTGAAGATGAAGATGTTGCACGGGTTCCTGACGGTTTTTTATCCTTCTCTTCTGTCACATCCAGCTTGGACAATACTTCATCAACTTCCTTCAATCGTGAAGAGACATCCCGCTTGCCGTCACCCTTTGAATCCGTCTTTTTGTATGGTTTTTTCCCTGAATATCGACGGGAAGGACGTTTACGCGGAGATGGCTTTTTCGCGCCCATTCTTGGTAATTTTTTACCATTAAAGATCATCTCTATTTCTTCACCGTCAAGAATTTCACGTTCCAGCAATGCCTGTGCGAGATCATGAAGTTTCCCAAGGTTATCGCCCAATAGTTTCTCGGCAAGGTTCTGGGCGTCCATGACTATACGTTTAACCTCACGGTCAACCTCTATGGCTGTCGCTTCGGAATAATCTCGTTTGGTGCCAAAATCGCGTCCGAGGAATATCTCATCGTCCTGGCCGCTTAATGACAAAGGTCCGATCTTGTCGCTCATACCCCAATCGCAGACCATCTTCTTGGCAATGGCTGTCGCCTGCTTGATATCGTTTGCTGCGCCATTGGTGTAATCGTCAAAGATCAACCTTTCGGCTGCACGTCCACCCAGCAGGTGTACCAGCTTCTGCTCGATATATGTCTTCGCCCATGAATGTTTTTCGTCTATCGGCAGGAAATGGGTAACACCGAGGGCACGTCCGCGGGGGATAATAGTCACCTTATGAACGGGATCGGAACCGGGAGTAAGTTTACCTACAAGAGCATGACCGGCTTCATGGTAAGCGGTGAGTTTTTTCTCCTCTTCGCTGATCACCATGCTGCGGCGTTCAGTACCCATCATCACCTTGTCCTTGGAATTCTCAAAATCTTCCATGGTGACTTTTTCAGCGTCACGCCTGGCTGCTAATAGAGCAGCTTCGTTGACAAGGTTTGCCAGGTCAGCGCCGGAAAGTCCCGGTGTTCCCTTGGCGAGAACTTCAATATCAACATCTTCGCTGAGGGGAATTTCCTTGCTATGAACCTTGAGGATACCCTCACGTCCACGTACATCTGGTCTATCAACAACTATCTGACGGTCAAATCGTCCCGGGCGCAACAACGCCGGATCGAGGACATCGGGACGGTTTGTTGCGGCGATCAGGATAACGCCATCGTTGGATTCGAAACCGTCCATCTCCACAAGGAGCTGGTTCAGGGTTTGTTCACGTTCATCATGACCACCACCAAGACCTGCGCCACGTTGACGACCTACAGCGTCTATTTCATCGATGAAGATGATACATGGAGCATGTTTTTTACCCTGCTCGAACAGGTCACGGACACGGCTGGCGCCAACACCTACGAACATCTCGACAAAATCAGCACCGCTCATGGAGAAAAACGGGACGCCGGCTTCACCGGCAATCGCTCTTCCAAGAAGAGTTTTTCCTGTTCCCGGGGGACCGATCAACAGCGCACCGCGTGGGATTCTTCCGCCAAGTTTCTGGAATTTTTTCGGGTCCTTGAGGAACTGGATAACCTCCTGCAATTCCTCCTTGGCTTCCTCAGCCCCAGCAACGTCTTCGAAAGTCTGCTTCGGCTTATTCTCGATCATCAATTTCGCTCGGCTTTTACCGAAACTGAACAATCCTTTAGTGCCTCCCCCCTGCATCCTTCGCATCAGGAATACCCAGAATGCTATCAGGATTATCCAGGGAAGAATTGATGTCAGAACATAGCCAAACCAGTTGGTGGCTTTCTCCTGGAACTCCACCTTGATTCCACGTTCTTCCCATTCCTGGACGTCAGCTTCTTCTATATAGGGTAAAACCGTTCGGAATTTTCCACCGGTAATATCTCCGGCGTTTCTCAATGTGCCGACAAATTCCTTATCTATGACGACAGCGGATTCTATCGCGTTACGCTCCAGCAGTTCCTTGTACTGGGTGTAAGAAATCATCTCCGCCTGGCGGTTCTGAGGATTAAGATAGGTGAGGACGACTATAACGATCAGGATCAGGAGTGCCCAGAACGAGAGCGTACGAGCGGCTTTTTTCCACTCGAACTGGTCATCGGGACCCTGGTCCTTGCGAGGTGGTTGATTTCCTCTCCTGTTCGGAGGTGTATCAGGCATTTTAATTCTTCACTCTTTTATTACAATCCTGCCCCGTAGTCCTGCTACTGGGGTGGAATGCAGGTTAATCGCCATAATTTCTTTGAGCCGGACTGTACCCGGCAAGAGTCCGATATCCTGTGTCCCGGGATATAGACAATTTTGTTCTTTGATTCTGCTACCCATAAAGGCCCATCTGCCTTTGAATAGCTTCCGCTAAGCACTCTTGTTACCTTGACGATGTTCCCGGGACGGCCAAGTGGTTCAAAACGATCCCCTTCACGCCATGGTCTAATCACCAGCCTGTTGCCAACAATACCGGCATCTAGATGTTCCACTCGCCCTGGCTGTATACTGATCCCACCAAACTCTTCCGGAGTACACTTCGTCGCTTCCAGTTTTGTCCCGTCCGGCAATGAAATTTCGCCTGGCAATTCCCATTTAATTGGATCATTAAGGGCGGTTCCGTCAAGGATCAGGCCGGATTTTACTCGCCAGGCAATTACTCCAGACGGTAATTCGGCGTTATATCCCGGTTTCCCATTTACCAGGCTTAACAATTTACGGACAGCATTCCGTGGCAGATTCTCATCACCCGGTTCCAGTCCGCTTGCATGAAGCCAGGCCAACCGTAAAATTTGAGTGCGTAACTCTTGAAGATATAGACGCAGGGCTGATGTATCAAGGAGTATCCAGTAAGGTAACCTCTTTAAGGTTATTTTTTTAAAGCCTTTTTCCGCCTCTTTTTCGACAATTGATTCAACCATCGCCAACCGTTCTGCGCTCCTGGCAATATTCTTCCAGGCTCCGGTTCCGAAATTCTCCTCGATAAACGGTCTCAGCAGTATTCTCACCCTGTTCCGGGCAAATCGCTGATCTCTATTGCTGGGATCTTCGATTATTTCCAAGCCATCAGCCTTGAGAAACTCATCCAGTTCCTTATGTGAATAATGCAAGAGGGGACGCCAGTACTTCCCACGATTTTCGCGGGCACCGGATATGCCACCTGCTCCCGATCCACGGAACATAAACAACAAAGCGCTTTCTGCACGGTCATCAAGAGTGTGTCCGGTCAGGATCAGGCTGCAGATATTCTTTTCGGCGACCTGCTCAAACATTTTATATCGAGCTTTGCGGGCTACGGATTCAAATCCTTCGTTTTCTAGATCACTTTCTGCAATATTTACTTTTTTAGAGGTAAACTTAAATCCCAACTCAGACGAAAGTTTCCGGACAAACTTTTCAGCATTATCGGCGTATTCACCTGTCTTGTGGTTAATGTATACAACGTAAATTCTCTCCCGTTCAGAGATATCCGGTGGTTTTACCAGGTGAAGCATCGAAACGGAATCCACCCCACCGCTGACCGCCAGCAGGGCTTTTCCTTCTTTCCCCAGGCGAGCGCTGAGATGCGGCCAGAGTTTGCCGGAATAAAGTTTATGCTTCCTCTTGGATTGATTCGTCATGATCAAAACGTACGGGTTATCTCAGCAGGTTTCAACCTTTTAAAGGTTTACGAAATGCAAAAAGCATATAGTTGGCGGGGATAATACGATGAGTGAACCGTAAATGTAAAAATCCTGCCTGGGCAGCCAGGAGAAATGCCAACCGGTAACCTTTTCTGAATAGCGATGGAATTCGGGGATATAACAGTTTTGAGGCGAGATATAACGAACTCATTACACCTTGCGTAATATCATGTTTACCGACAGGCTTTAATCCGACTTTCTTTGCCGCATCCAGGTAATCAGCAGGTGTAAATAATCCATCTGACGATAAAGCCTTTTGAAATCCTTTATGAGTCCAATGATCCTTTTGACCATCACGCATAACTATATCAGCTACGACCAGCAATCCTTCAGGCTTTATAACCCTGGCTGCTTCAGAAATAAATTTAAATTTGTCAGGGTAATGCATTGCGGATTCAATGCTATAAGCCCTGTCAAAACTCTCATCAGCGAATGGTAGCAGTTGTGAATCAGAACGGGAGAATTTTACATCAGCCTTTTCCCTCATATGATATGACGCGGTAGCGTGTCTCAGCTGTTCTTCAAGGAGGTCATTCCCCGTTACATGCACGTCATATTTAAAAGCGATACTCCAAGCTGGTCCTCCACGTCCACAGCCGATATCAAGGACTTTGTTTCCTTTTTCCAACAATAATTTATCGGCTACAAGGGAAACCAGTTCTCTCTGCGCCCCATGGAAATCTCCCCTGAATCCAGGTGGCGCATAACCCAGGTTGTAAATATCCCCATTGCCGGCAATCTCTTCGAACAACAATTGCTGGTCTTTATAGTATTTTCTTATTTTTTCAGTAATTATTGACATGCTTTTTCCAGTCTACTAAGACCGTACCTGGCTTTTAATATGATAAAAACCCGGACATAAAACAATCCGGGTTAAACTATATACTTCCTGAAACTGAGATTTCTGCTGACGTTTAGATTTGCCAGTTATAGCGATAAAAATTCCTTATCCTACTTCCGGTTCAAGTTCGAGCCCCAGCTCCTCTAATGGTACCAGTTTTCTTACTCGGCCGGAATAGGTCGGCGATTGCTCCACTAATCCCAGTTCTTTCCATTTCTGCCACCAGGTTACAACTGTTCTCTGGGTGACTTCCTTGCCGATCATTTTCTCAATATCACGCGATGATCTTTTACCGTCAGACAGTTCATAGACCCTGCGTTCTATCTGCTTTGTCAGGTTCCTTGTAATTAATTCACGTGCCTGTCGATGAGCAAGAAAATGAATTAGGCGTTCATTGTTGCGTTGCTTTTCAAGAATTTCTCTGAGAAGATTCTCCATAGCACTGCTCATGGTCACTCCTTATCAGCTCGTGGTCAAACTGAAAAGAAAACGTAGTTCTTTAAGTAAGCGTTGTCAAGGCTATCCGCTTTATTGATTAAACTTTACAAGGTTTTTCCAGGGAGAAGAGAGACGTATCATTTGGGATTGAGTGCTGCTTATTGAGGCAGAGATTCAAAATGAACAAGAAGCCCGGACAGGTTCTTGATTCGCTATTCCTGTTTAAATTACAATAGTATTATTATTTTATTATCATTGCCTTAACTATGCTTACTTCATTACCAGATGATATTCTCAGGAAGTACATTCCGGTCGCAAGATCGTCCCCGTTTATTCTCAAACGAGAAACTCCATTTGAATGATACCTGTTATAGAGAGCCACTACATGCCTGCCGAGGGTATCATACAGGTCTATCTTGACTTTTCCCGGATTATTAAGTTCAAGCTCGATTATCGCAGAGCTGTTGAAGGGATTCGGATAGGGTCCTGATATTTTAAAATCTTCGGGAATAGCTTCGGGCAACTCCTCAGCTACGCTAACTTGATCCTGATAATAATAAAAGACACCAATATCCGTTATTGTTCCGTCGGGATCGAGTGGTGATTCCGGGTCACCCGCATCTATAAGGGGGCTATCAGGGAGCAGGTGAAAATCACCAATCTCTGAATCCACGAACATTGGATTAGCTTCGAAAACACCTTCACCAATTTCAACATTTGGAGCAAATGGTGGCACTGATAAAGATCCATAAAAACCACTGTAGCCTAAATACAAATCGTTTGCATTGCCTCCTATAATGGGTTCGTATAACCCCAGGAAAAAGCTGTTTAAAACCGATGCTGGTGAATTAAAAGTACAAGCTGAAGTAGTACTATCCTCTTCTTCACGACTGGAAAAAACAACATGATCTATTAAAGATTCAACCTGAGATATAATGCTTCCTTTTACAATAGTACGGATTAATTCAATGTTTGATTCATTGTTTGTGCTGTTAAAATTATAATGGCCCTCAAGAATACAACTATCTAAATGGAGTGATTGATCATTACCAATATTCCAATCTGTTATGCTGTCAGTGTATACAGCTACATTTCTCAAATTGGCGATTGTTTCTAAATCACCTCCATTGAGTAAAATATTTAAATTTTCCCAGATATTGTTCTCTGATAGTTCTTCCCTGATATCAAAAAAAGGAGCAATATCAATTTCATCCTCTACTACAATTTCTACTGGATTTTCAGATGTCCCGCATATGGTAAATTCTGAAACATACCTGGCGCTAATCCTGTTTCCATCTACAAATCGGATTTCGGCACCGGGACCAAGATGTATAGAGCTCCATTGATGAACATGTGATGAATCATCTATAACTATAGTTGAGTCTACAAGAACCAATGGTTCGGGAATAGTTGTAATTAGACCTGGCGGCGGATTATCTCTGAATCGGGGATCATAGCTAAAATCTTTGGCATATCCTGTTCCTCCGCAATTACTGCGGTGTACGTAGTGTCGCCTGAACTGGGACAAAGAACCACGTAACCAGATAGTGCCACGTTCATCGGGAGTTCCCGCATTCTCTCCATTGGGGTCACACCAGTAGTAAGTATCCCATGTATCATTCTGGTGTTCGAATGTAAAACTACCGGCTACTGCCTGTAATGCAGCCGTGACAACAATGTGCTTTCGATCGTGATTCCCAAATGCACCCTCAGCTGCACCGTTTCCTCGCCCATTCACCCAAGTATCAGAAACGATGATACTTTCACCCGCCATAATGTTCAGCATGTGTTCAGTTTCAGGCATCGGTTGCATGGGAGTAACAAAAGACTCTGCTGAGATATCTTCATAACAAATATTATCAAGCAGATAAATTGATCCAGTTGAAACTACTATTGTTTTACCAGCTACATATTCGCCAAATAATTCTAAATCTCCCTCGTGATAAATCACGGACCATTCCATGTAATCGTCTGTGCCATAAGGAATTTCAATACTCTCAACAACAATTGCTGAATCGTATGGTACTCCTTCAAGCCATCTTTCCATCAACCAGCAATCTTCAGATGCAACAAGCCGCCCCGTTAGCGTTGAATCACCCCCAAACCAATTACCTGCATCTTCAGAGACCTGGCAATACTCGTCCATGATCGAAACTAATGGGGCAAATTCAACTTCTGGTACGTTGAACATAGGATCAATCGCAAACCACGGCGATGCTGCAAATTCAATAAATTCACTCTGTGAAGTAGAGATTCTGTCGTGAAATTGCGGTGAAAATTTTATCCCGATAAAATCGTTGCTATGTACCGCACCATCCATTGTATCTGGAGTCCAGAACCAGATGATTTCATCAAATACTGTTGTTTCATGGTTCGTTAGATACAAGTAATCAGAAAAATGGGAGAGGGTCATTGGTTGACTAAATGCAGTTGGTAAAAATAGCAAGAACAATACTATTGAGAATACAAACATCGGAATTTTTTTAAGGGATTTAGCAGAGGCCATTTTCGGATGAGTCCTGCTTGATACTTGAAATATTCTTAAAGAAAAGTAACCTCTTCCACATGGGCTGAACATAATGTTATCCTCCCATTTAGATTCTGACAAGTAGATTTTAAGGAGTGTTAATTCAGATTAAATATCAGACATTAAAATGTCAATAAGTTCTATGTGATAATTATTGTTTACTAATAATAGCCTCACGACTTGGCAGTATAATCTCGAATTATTTGTGAGCATTTATCAGAGATTTTCAAAATAGTCAGAGTATCATTTTATTGTCATTAATTTTATTACTTTAGCTTCACCACCAGATGATATTCTCAAGAAGTACATTCCAGTTGTAAGATCGTCCCCGTTAATTCTCAAACGAGAAACTCCACTTGAATGATACCTGTTATAGAGAGCTCCTACAAGCCTGCCGAGGGTATCAAACAGGTCTACCTTGACTTTTCCCGGATTTTTCAGTTCGAGTTCGATTATCGCAGAGCTGTTAAAGGGATTCGGATAGGGTCCTGATATTTTAAAACCATCGGGAATAGCTTCAAACAACTCCTCAGTTACGTCCGTTTGGTTCTGATCGTAATAAAAGACACCTATGTCCGTTATAGTGTTGTCAGGATCAGGATGATATGAAGGATCACCCGCATCAATTAACGGACTGTCTGGAAGTAGATGGAAATCACCCTGGACAGCATTTACAAATAGAGGATCAGTAACTAAATCGCATTCTTCAATTTCCGCATGACCTCCGAACGGAAATGGAGAAAGAATTCCATAATGCCCACAGTAACTAATTAAAAGATCATCATCTTCAACGTCACAGACTCGATAGTAATTACCAAGGAAAAAACTGTTCCTGATCCAGGATGGAGCGGTCATATAGCAGGCAATTGTGTTCTCTAAATATTCTGGTGTATAAAAGACACAATGATCTATATATGACTCAATATCACATTCGATGTTTCCTCTAATTACGGTCCTTTTAATTTCAAGTGTTGCCTCGTCCCGAGGACAGTGAAGGTAAAAACTTCCTTCCAGGTAACAGTTGCTCAACTTTTGATCTAAATTATAATGGTCACCTAATCTCCAATCACAGTTCCCATTAGAATAAATAGATACATTTCTCAGGTTAGATACTGTTTCCAGATTGCCGCCATTGAGGTAAATATGCACATTCACCCACTCTTGATTTTGAATGTTATTATACCTCGTATTTAATAATGGTGCAGCGGGATTATTATCCTCGATTGAGAGCACAACAGGATTATCGAGTGTACCGCTCATACTAAAATCCCAAAACTCATCTAGATCTAACCTTGTGCCATCAACGAAGTTTACATGTGTACCGGGACCGAATTCTAAAATATCCCAGTGTGAAAGATCCAGATTTGAATCAACAACCAAAGTTGTATCTTCCAATTGTAGGATAATTGGATGATCGGTATGATATGTCAACTCTAGTCTTGGTGGAGGATCTTCGATAAATCGTTCATCATGCAGATAATCCTTACTATAACCGGTTCCACCACAGTATGTATTATGAACAAAACCTCTCCGTCTTTGTGTTAAAGAACCTCTCAGGAATATCTTGCCTCTTTCATCCGGTGTATTGGCATGATCGCCATCTGGATCACACCAGTAATATGTATCCCATGGATTATTCTGATCTTCGAAAGTGAATTTTCCATCCACAGTCTGCAACGCAGCGGTAATAACTATATGTTTTCGGTTATGATCACTAAAGGGACCGTCATCCAATCCATTTCCTCTGCCGTTTTCCACGGTATTGGCGATTACAATATTCCCCTCGGCCATGATATTCAGCAAATGATCCGAATCCGGCATGGGATCAAGTATTTCCAGGAAACTGTCTGGAGAGGCATCAACATAACAGATATTGTCCAATAACCTTATTTGTTCAGTAGCAAGAATTATGGTTTTTCCCTGCACTGATTCACCTGAAATTTCCAGGTCTCCATCATAGCAGATATATGACCAATCATCTGTATAAGGTATTGAAAAAGTTTCTTCCACAAAACCCTGCTGATACGGCACTCCCTTCAGCCATTCCTCAAGCAACCAGTCGTTTTCTTCGGTTGTTAATCTTCCCTGTAAATCTTCATCGCCTCCGAAAAATGTCCCTTCTTCACTTGCTTGCTGATAGTAAAACTGTGGTATCTCGTCGAGATCGGAAAACCAAACGTGAGGTTGATCAAAAAACGGTTCTATTTCGAAATATGGTGATGCTGCAAATTCAATAAAGTAATCTTGTGATGTTGTAACTTGACCATAAAAACTGGGACTATATCTAATCCCGATAAAATCGTTACTATGAACGGGTCCAGATAAATTATCCGGAGTCCAGAACCAGATGATCTCGTTAAACATTGTGTCTTCATGTTCAGTGAGATACAAGTAATCCGTGAAATGCTCAAACACTTGAGGTTGAGCATATACAACAGAAACTAGGAGTAATATGATCAGGATAATGTGCATTTCCCTATTCATGAGACACCGTCCTTCCTATCAACCTTATCATATAACTATTTTATCAGCATCATTTTACGTAGTTCACTTTTACTGCCAGCAGCTACGCTCAGAAAATACATCCCGGTAGATAAACCGTTTCCATCAATCCGCAGAAGTGTTACTCCAGCCGATTGATGCCGGTTATATAGAGGTTTTACATACCTGCCGAGGGTGTCATACATGTCTACCTTGACTTTTCCCGGTTTATTCAGTTCAAGCTCAATTATCGCGGAACTGTTAAACGGGTTTGGAAATGGTCCAGAGATTTTAAAATCACTTGGAATGGCTTCGGCCAATTCCTCTTGTACCTCAGTTAGATCCTGGTCGTAATAAAAGACACCTATGTCCGTTATTGTGCCATCAGGATCGAGCGGTGATTCTGGATCGCCGGCATCTATTAAGGGGCTATCTGCCTGTAAATGGAAATCACCCAGAACAGCATTTACAAAAAGAGGATCTGCTTCTATATTTCCCATGCCGGGATTCACGTGTGGCCCAAAAGGATTTGCCGTTAGTGTTCCGTCAAAACCACTATAGCTTATAAAAAGATCATTCACGTTCCCATCAAACGCATGGTGGTAATTTCCAAGGAAAAAACTGTTTCTGACAGTAGCTGGAGCCGAAACAAACAGGGCTATACTGTTCTCATCTTCCACCCTGCTGAAGAATATTGAATGATCTATACGGGATTCCTCGTTCGAAATTATCCTGCCGTTAATAATGGTATGGAGTATTTCCAGTCGTGAGCCATCATTTACAGATGCCAGTGTAAATTGCCCCACAAGGTAGCAACTGTCAAGCACAGCGGTTTGATCAAGATCGGTAAATTGCCATAGGGAATTACCATTAGTAAATACAGATGCTTTTTTAACTATGGCAGGAGTCCAAATATCGCCACCATTCAAATAAAAATCTGCATTTTCCCAGGAATCGCATCGTGCAAAATCATCCGGATCACCCGTGAATGGTGGCAGACCTTCCTCATCATTCACGACTATTTCCGCCGGATTATCCGGTGTGCCGACGATAGTTAATTCTGAGAGATATTCGAGTGAGATCCTGTTCCCGTTTATAAATTCAACTCGGGCTCCAGGCCCAAGATAGATCGAACCCCACTGATGAGGTTCATATGTATCATCAATTGTGATTGTTGAGTCTTCCAGGATCAGCTGAGTGGGTCTGCTGGTAAACAATCCCGGTGGGGGGCAATCCTGAAACCTTATGTCGTAACGGAAATCTTTATGGTAACCAGTACCTCCGCAGTTGCTCCTGTGCAGGTAGTGCTTCCTGTACTGGGTTAAAGCACCACGCAGCCAGACAGTACCGCGTTCGTCAGGTGAGTCCGCATTATCCCCTTCAGGATCACACCACCTGTATTCATCCCAGGTATCGTTATGATGTTCGAACGTAAAACTTCCACTTACCGCCTGGAGCGCCGCTGTAATTACGATATGTTTCCTGGCATGGTAGTCAGTGGGACCAATATCGACGCCATTTCCCCTCCCATTTTCCCAGGTATCTGCAACGATGATGTTTTCCCCGGCCATTATGTTCAGCATATGCTCCGTATCAGGCATAGGTTCTCTGCTGGAATTAAAACTATCGGCAGGCACATCCATGTAACAGATATTATCCGAGAGATATATTGTACCGGTCGTGACTATTATTGTTTTCCCTTCAACAAACTCACCGGATAGTTCGAGGTTACCAACATTGTAGATTAAAGACCAGTTCTCATAATGTTCATTATCATAGGGGATAGTAAAACTCTCAACTACAATAGCCGAATCATATGGCACACCCTCCAACCATCTTTCCAATATCCATCCATCCTCGGAAGCAACTAATCTTCCTTGAAGTGTAGAATCTCCACCAAACCATGTCCCCGCATCCTCAGCTGCCCTGCAATAGTTCTCCATGTTTGCTAACAGAGTGTCAAATTCTACGACTGGAGCATTAAAAAGGGGTGGATACTCAAAATAAGGTGAGGGTGCGAACTCAATAAAATCAGATTGCGAGGTAGATATCCTGTCTAAAAAACACGGAGAATATTTTATTCCGATATAATCATTACTGTGAACTGGCCCATCCATTGAATCCGGTGTCCAGAACCAGATTATTTCTTCAAATACGGTAACCTCAAGGTTCGTCAGATACATGTAGTCGGTGAAATGAGGAAGGGTCATAGGTTGACATATTGCATCATGCGAGAAACCGGCAGCAAACAGGAAAATCAAAACAAACGATACGATTAATAGTTTCCGGGAAGATTTAGAAGAGAAACTTCTTGCAGAAGAAGGCAATCTCCGCCAAAAAAGAGGACAAACGGAAGCATAACTTGTTCGACACGTGCCAGACATAATGAGTCCTCCTGTTCAGATTCGGGCAATCTGATTGCATGGAGGGGATGCTATAGCGAGTATATAAACTCAGTGCATAAATGTCAAGATATTTAGCTTTATTTTATAATTTTTCTATCCAATCTTACCGTTGAATTGACAGTGTTTTCTGCTGATAAAATACATGCAATTCCCGTTTTCTATTAGTATCTTTACAGCGTCTGCCTATATCACCGGAGGGTTGTTGATGCCACGCAGGATTTTTTTATTCAGTCTGTTCTTCTCTCTCTTGTTAACTTCGCTTGAATTGCATGCTGTCCAGCCTGGCGATCAGTCTTTGAATGTAAAGGCGGAACAGGCTCTAACTGCCGGTGACACAAAACTTGCTATTGAATTATTTATAAAGTGGCTTGAAGCTGTTCCCTCAGACCATGTAGCCTGGTATAACTATGCCTGTGCCCTGGCATTAGACGACCAGACAGATGAAGCACTTCAGGCTTTTGATGACGCGGTCACTGCAGGATGGCGTGATTCCGACTGGCCGCTAAAGGATAAAGATTTTGAAACTATCCGGGACAAAGACCGATTTCCGGTAATAATCAAGCGGATGCAGGATTTATCTGAGCTGGAAAGAGCCGCGACAGTTACCAGCGGACACCCGTTTTATGCAACCCAGGAACGTATAGCGCCATATATGATGACCCTGCCATGTAATTACGATGAAGAAGGTAAACCTTTCCCGCTGGTAATATTACTTCATGGGCGGCAGGGCGACATGGACAGCCTGGAAGACCTCGACGACCGTCTCGCGATCCCGGGTATCATCTACGTGATGCCACAGGCTCCATATACTATCAGCACCGGGCAAAATGGGTTCGAATACTGGCCACGTGAACTAACCGTTTCCAGCGATAAAAAATCTCTGGCAGTCGCACGGGAATATTCCATAAAATGGCTTGGCAGCATCATCCGCGATGTTTCAGGAAGAGCAAATGTTGATACATCCCGAGTTTTACTTGTAGGATTCAGCCAGGGTGGTGCTCTGACACTTTTATCCGTGCTGGAATCACCGGAAAATTTCCTGGGTGGTGCAATACTCGGAGGATTTATCCCGACATATTTCGTCGAGGGACTGGAATTCAATCCTGCTGCAGGTAAAACATCCCTATTTGTCGGGCATGGCACCCGTGATCGTGTGATCGAATTGCCAAGGGCTGAATTAATAGTTGAAAAGGCGGAAGCAGCCGGAATAGATATTGTTGCTAAATTCTATCCCTGTGAACATGAAATTCCCGATGAAATGGTTGTCGACCTGGCGGAATGGATTAACAGCCTGGTAAAAGAGGAAACCGACTAATGAAGTTTCTCAGGGATTTCCTCTTTAAACCTCATGATTTGTCGCTAGAGTCCGGAAAGAATGTAAAATCCGATGGGTTATACATTCCGTTCTGGATTCGGTGGGGAATTCCACTGGTATTAGTTCTGGCTTTCAGACTCCCCTATTTTGGACTCACCGTTCTGAATTCCGACGAGGGGCTTTATTCTGCCGTTGCCCGGGCGATGCAGATGGGTGGGTTGCCATACCGTGACGCCTGGGATCATGCGGCACCGGGGATTTTTTATCTCTACAGGTTACTGTTCGGCCTGTTCGGGCCATGGAGTATGGGGGCTGTACGACTGGTCGCTCTGCTTGCGCACCTTGCCGGCGGACTGGTTATTGGCGGATACGTCCGTAAGAAACATGGTGACATTTCGGGAATATTCGCCGCTGCGATTACAATCACAGCTATCGGTGGATACCTTCCCGCCGATGTGATATCCGGGTTAACGGAAATTTTTCTCCTTCCTTTCTTCCTCGTTTTTACCGGACAGTTACTTAAGTATTCTGATAAAGGCAAAGCAAACACCATCATTGCCGGAGTATTCCTGGCGATAGCCGCATGGTTTAAGATTCACGCTATCATTCTGTCAGTATTTATAATAATAGGTGTCTGGGCGGCGAGGAAAACAGAGAAGGATCACTGGACAACTAGCCTGCTGTATTCTCTGAAAGTTTACGGGTGGGCCGCCTTGGCGTATTTCCTGCTGGTTCTACCGATGTGGATTGCGGGCGGTTTTTATCCGTACATGACAATTTATATCGGTTATAACATTTTTTATTTCCGGGTAGGAAGTTACGACCTGTTGTTCTTCGAGGGATTGTGGAGCACAATCTGGCAATGGGGACTTCCGAATTTCCTGACTGTTATCCTGGCATTAACCGGTTTAGTATATCTTTTAGACAAGGATTCGAAGAATAAAGCTCGGGGGATATTCTTCGTGTTCGCTCTAATCGGTGGATTTGTTACCGGGATAACCGGGGCAAGGTTATTCGGGCATTATTTTATCCCTGCCGCTGCTCTGTTTGCCTGGACCGCGACCGAAGGTGCAGCGTTTCTAATTAACATTGCCCGGAATAATAACCTCCACAAAAATCTTCCGCTAATTGTGGCCGGGGGTACTATTGCGATTGCCGGTATTCTACTTCCACTGACCATATTTCATGGTGACGCCTACCGGGCAAGATCACAGCTTGCCCTCCAGGGTGGATACCTTCGCACCAAGTTTCCTGACCTGACATTCAAGATCAGGGAACTGACCAGGCCTGATGAAAAAATCTGGGTCTGGGGATTCGCGCCGGAGATTTATACCCTGGCTCACCGCGACTGTTCATCAAGGTTTATCAACACAAATTATCTTGTCGGTCTTGTACCCTGGGTAAATGCCGCGCCAAATGTGGATACAACTCCATATATCATCCCCGGCAGTTGGGAGTTACTGGGTCTCGACCTGGAAAACATTCCGCCAACGATGATAGTTGACGCCGCGGAAGCAAACTACCAGTTCTGGGGCAAATACCCCATGCAAGGGAATAAAAACCTGATCAATTTTGTCAATTCACGGTACCTGTACCTGGGGAAATTTGATAAATTCGGGCTTTATGTGCGTAATGACATCGCTCGACGGGAAGGTTTATTCCCTGTGGATGAACCGGCTGAAGATGATTCGGGAAGTGTCGAAAAACAGGAGTAAAAATAAATATTTCAAAGTTGCGCGATTTATTCCCATAGATTTATGAACTACATTGATTTCCAGGTATCGTTTGGATTAAATAATACAATTCACACACTACTTTCGCAGACATGACAATATTTCAAAGGATTATTAAGGCAGTTACCCGCCAGTGGAAAATGAAACTCTACCTGTTTTCGCTGGCTGTTATCCTCTGGTTTTTCGTTATAAATAATCAAACATACGAGACAGTAATAGACATAGACCTGCTCCCTGTTAAGGTGAAGCCTAACAAGGTTCTGGTTTCAGAAATACCGGAAAAAGTAGAAGTGCGTTTTACCGGTAAAGGCAAAGACCTGCTGATACTAAACCATATCCAGCAGGCTTATCTTGAACTTGACCTGCATACTATCAACTATTTCTTCGACTATCCAATCCGATTAACTCAGATCGTAATCCCACATGGCCTGGACGTAACTGCTGAAGCGATTGTGGCGCCGGAAACGGTAAAAGTTATTCTTGAAGATGAATTATTAAAACGAGTTCCGGTAATCCCCAGGGCGGACCTGCAACTTCAACCTGGTTATATGCTCGTGGGTTCTATAAAGGCAGAGCCGGACAGTGTCGATATTTCAGGACCTAAAAATCAGATGCGAAACCTCAGGAATATCGAGACAGAAGAATTGGCACTGGAAAAGATTAAGCAGGATGTAAACGAAAATATTCCCCTGGCTCTACCAAGTCCTGACCAGATGAGCGTTAATCCTCATTCGGTAAGTATTCTCGCTACCGTTGATAAAATCGCGCAGAGGAAACTCGAACGAATCCCAGTGGGTGCTGTTCGGATTCCTCATGGACGTCGAGTGTCACTGGAGCCACCTTCAATAAACGTTACTCTCAAGGGTTCAGCCCGAAGGCTGGCGAAAATAACACCGGACTCAATTGACGCCTATGTGAACCTGAACCGATGGAACCCGGAGCAGAAACTGTATACCCCCGAATTTAACCTTCCCCCCGGCCTGGAGCTGATATCCAGCAATCCTGACCAAGTCCGGGTACGTGTTGAAGTGAGGAATTAACCCGGTTTCGATTAACATCTTGAGAGCTCGCTAATAGGCATTTCCTGTCGCGTTGTTGCTATTTTATTGATATAGTTGGATACATTTAATAGTAGAACAATTCTTAATAAATTCGGGTTATAAACTTGAAAGTGCTCGGTATTGAAACTTCCTGTGATGAAACGGGAGTAGCACTTGTAGATAACGGCAAGGTCATTGCCGCGAATGTTGCTACCCAGCAGGTACATTCCCGCTGGGGTGGTGTTGTGCCTGAACTGGCTTCGCGACTTCACCAGGTGACCCTGGCGAAGATGGTAAATGAAATCCTGGAGGATACCGGGTGGAAATTTTCTGACCTGGAAGGTGTTGCAGTTACACGAGGTCCAGGCTTGATCGGGGCATTGCTTGTGGGTGTAAGTTATGCAAAGGGATTGGCTGTTGGCCTTGATATACCATTTAAAGGTGTAAACCATTTGGAGGGTCATCTCTGGGCGGCTGTCGCGGCTGGTGAAGATGTTCCCTTTCCCACACTTGCACTGCTGGTGAGCGGGGGACATACTGAGCTGATACAAATAGACAAATTCGAAAAATACAGGTTCCTTGGGGGAACCCTTGATGATGCCGCAGGAGAAGCGTTCGACAAAGTCGGTGGACTGCTTGGAATCCCCTACCCGGCAGGCCCGGAATTCGCCCGAATGGCCGATGAGGGCAACGCAAGCTTTATTGATTTTCCAGTCGCTGACACAAAACGACCATTGGACTTCAGCTTCAGTGGATTAAAAACTGCCGCTTCACGTGAGATTGCTAAACTGAAAGACCGGGGCAACACAGAATGGCAGAAAGATATCGCAGCTTCATATCAGAAAGCGGCAATAAAGCAGATCACGATCCGCCTGAAGAGTGCTTTGAAGAATTATAAATACGAGGGACTATTACTGGCTGGAGGGGTTGCGGCGAACAAAAAACTCAGAGCAGAAGTAGATAAAATTACAGCTAAAAATCGCGTTAAATTGATCATCCCTCCAGTTGAATGGTGCACTGATAACGGGGCAATGATAGCATATCTTGGGGAACGGTTACTGGAAGAACACGGTGGTGATTCGCTCGATATAGAAACGGATCCCAACTTACAGCTTGTTTGGCACGAGGAATTTTCGTAATGACGGCTCCCCTTATTTCCTCCATATCAATTCACACCAATATTGGGCTTGGATGGGCTATACTTGTCAGCCTTTTCCTGCTTGGTTTTACTGCCTGGACCTACCGATGGACTCGTCCCCCAGTTTCATCCTGGTTAAAAATCATCCTGGTAGTCCTAAGAGGCATTGCTTTGCTGTCAGTATGGCTGCTGGTAACAGACTTTGAAATAAGATGGGAGAATATTGTCCCCCGGCAGGACAAAATCGCGCTACTCGTGGATAACAGTTCCAGTATGTCGTTTCAAGACAGCGAAACAAACCGCGAAGAAACCGTCAAAGCCATTCTCTCTGATCCGACCTGGGAAGTTCTTGAAGATAGATCCGAAATCGAGAGCTACACATTTTCTGATCAGCTTAAAGCCTGGAATTTCAGGAATAGCGATTATAATGCTGGTGGAATCTTCACAGATATTTCCGGTGCGATTAACTCGTTGTTGCACAATCCTGGTAATCTTCCTGATCAAATGGTGTTGGTTTCCGACGGAGCTTTTAACAAGGGAGATTCTCCTTCAAGATCAGTAAGGAAACTCGGAATACCTGTCTATACTATAGCAGTCGGAGACAGCATCCCCCCAAAAGATGTTGTGATTACTTCCATCGCTGGTTCCAGCCTTACTTATGCCGGGGAAAAAACGTCACTGGATGTCATGGTCAGGGGAACATGGAAAAATGGAGAATCTTCGATTGTTTACCTGAAGGATAATAACGGTACAGTTATAAACTCAGACACGGTATTCTTTAAATCGGACTGGTCGGAATCGACAGTGCAGTTCGATTACACTCCCGGACAAGCAGGACTGACAAGCCTTCTGATAGAAGCTGAAACAGGGGCTGATGAAATAAACAGGGAAAACAATTTACGCAGATTCCCTGTTCGGGCGGCTGAACGTAGAAGGAAGATTGTTCTTTTGGCTGGAGGTATGCTGCAGGACGCCGGATTCCTGGCAAGAATGCTTGAATCCGATGATGATACCAGTGCATTAATTGTTATCGGGGGTGGACCAGGAGGAAAACTTATCAGGGGTGTAATTCCCTCAAAAGAAGAATTTGACGCCATTGACGGGGCAATAGTTTTATTGGGAACACCTCTTAAAAGTAATTTGAGACAATTCCTGGATAACCTGGTGAATGAAGAAATTCCTCTGGTCATACTAACGGGGAAAAATGTAGATGGCAGATCTTTAAAGCTAGTTGAAAATCGGCTTGGAGGTGTAGCTGCTTCATCATCCGTAGACGAGGCATTCCTGGTGCCGGCGAAAAATCATCCAATATTCACTATTGATGGCGGATGGTTCGAAAATAGTCAATCTAATCCTCCCCCGGTTGATTTACCCCCATTGGTTCCAAATAGCGGGATTGAGCTTGCGGTTGCCGACGATCAATCAACCAGGCGGCCTGTAATTGTCGCCTCAAAAAACAGTCCGCGCACCCTTGGAATATTCGCTGAAGGGATGTGGCGATGGGATCTCGCGAGGCGTCCGATTGATCCCGGGGGAAGCGATTTCGCGGCTTTATGGTCAAGAATATTACGCTGGTTGACATCCGAAGAGACCAGCGACAGGATTTCCGTTAATCCTTCAAAAGACCTGTTCACGGGTGGTGAGGAAATCGAACTGGTTGCACTAGTTCGTGACGAATCGCTGAGGCCGGTTGATGACGCTAACGTATCCGCAATTATTAAACATAATGGTAAGGAACAAACCGTAGTTTTCAGCAGCCTCGGTGATGGAAGATATATCGCCTATTCTCCGGCATGGGGTGAGGGTGAATATCACTCGTCCACAACAATTAAAACCACCTCGGAAACACTGAAACGAGAGAATGATTTTCTTGTGGATGCTTTTAACCTCGAGGATACCGAACTTAGAATGCGTCCGGATCAGCTTCGGGCTGTCGCCAACGCTTCTGGGGGTGCCTTCCTGGAGCCTGATCAAGTAAAGGAACTGTTAAACCTCACACCCGAAAGCAAAGGCACAGAAATAGTATCCGGTGCATGGCGACCATTCAGTAAATGGATAGCGCTCCTGTCGATTGTGGCATTACTTGCAATGGAGTGGATTATCCGGACAAGAAAAGGAATGCTCTAGAGTATATTATAGTTAGGCGCAAGACAGTTTATGCTATTTTTATAAGAGCTGAATGGGAATCATTCATTTGATTCCCGTTTTTCATTTTGATTCTATGACTTATATTAAAACTTCCTTTAAAAAATGCTAAGCTACTATATACCCGGGAAAATTCACTCATGGACAGTAAAACAGAACACCTGAGAAAATTGAAAGAAGAAGCGTTACTTGGTGGTGGTGAAAAACGAATTGAAACCCAACATAAAAAAGGCAAACTTACCGCTCGTGAAAGAATAGAGTTACTGGTTGACCCTGGAACATTCGAAGAGATAGATATGCTTGTGAAAGCTCGTGTTCCCGACAGTGGATTTGACCAGGTAAAAATCCTTGGTGATGGTGTTGTCACCGGTTATGGCAGGATAAATGGGCGGGTTGTTTTTATTTTCAGCCAGGATTTTACCATCGTGGGCGGGACTCTGTCTGAAGCTCATGGTGCAAAAATCTGCAAGATCATGGATATGGCAACAAAAGTTGGGGCTCCCATTATCGGCATCAACGATTCAGGTGGTGCTCGTGTACAGGAGGGTGTAGTCAGCCTTGGTGCTTACGCTGGTGTTTTCCTGAGGAATACACTTACCAGCGGTGTTGTCCCACAGTTCAGCGCGATAATGGGTCCTTGCGCCGGCGGTGCGGTTTACTCTCCTGCGATTACTGATTTTATCCTGATGACACGTAACACGAGCTACATGTTTGTGACGGGTCCTAAAGTTGTAAAGACAGTTACCCATGAGAAGATCAGCAGTGAAGAACTTGGTGGAGCAGACACCCATGCAACAAAAACAGGAGTTGCACATTTTGCCTGTGACAACGAGATGGATACTCTCCAGAGAATGAGGGAGCTTGTTTCTTACTGTCCACAAAACAACCTGGAAGATCCACCACGAATAGAATGTAACGATCCTTTCGATCGCCAGGATAAGGAACTGGCTGATATTGTCCCGGACAATCCAAATAAACCATACGATATCAAAGATGTTATTCATCACGTTGTTGATGATGGAAAACTCTTAGAGGTTCACAAAGATTATGCGGCAAACATAGTCGTCGGATTCGCGCGGCTTGGCGGACGCAGTGTTGGTATAGTTGCCAATCAACCGGCTGTTCTCGCTGGGGTACTGGATAACGACAGTTCGAAAAAGGGTGCCCGATTTGTCCGTTTCTGTGATGCCTTTAATATTCCACTGGTTACTTTTGTTGATGTACCAGGCTTTTTACCGGGAACCGACCAGGAATGGGGTGGTATTATCAATAATGGAGCAAAATTATTATATGCTTTTACGGAATCTACAGTACCTCGAGTTACGGTTATTACCCGTAAGGCATATGGCGGTGCGTATGATGTTATGAATTCAAAGCATATACGGGGCGACCTGAACTACGCATGGCCGTCTGCTGAAATCGCGGTTATGGGAGCGGAAGGCGCTGTTGAGATTGTCTATCGCAAAGAGATTATGGAAGTTAAGGATCCTGACGAACAGGCGAAAAAGATACAGGAGTACATCCAGCTCTACCGTGACCGTTTTGCAAGCCCATATATCGCCGCCGCACGTGGATATGTAGACGAAGTAATTGAGCCTGAACAAACACGTCCAAAGTTGATTGCAGCCCTGGAATTGTTGGATAACAAGGTAGACAGTAATCCAAAGAAAAAACACGGGAATATTCCTTTGTAATAATTGAAATTATGGATTTTAATGAATAACAAGGTCGAAATAGAAAAGCTTGAAAATCAGCTCGCTTCTACCCGCAAGGGAACCGAAAAATACGCTGAGCTGCTGGTTGAACTGGCATGGGAGGTTGGATTCCCTGACCATGAACGTGCCAAGGTTTTAAACCAGGAAGGTCTCGACCTGGCAAATGAAAAAGGTTACGAACGGGCTATCGCCATAGGCAATCGTAACAGGGCGATGATGTATTACGTCAGCTATGAGGGTGATGTTGAAGAATCTTTGAGCCTGTTGCTCGATTCTTTGAAATGGTTCGAGGATCATGATGAATTTGAAGAACAGGCATCTGTAAATGCAATTCTCAGCATGGCGTACTGGGGATGTGGTGATTATGAAAAAGGATTCCAATGCGTAAATAAAGCACTTGAATATTATAACCAGTCAGGGGATATCAGGAGTAAAGTATGGATGCTCCAGATACTAGGCTCATTTTTCTATGACTGGAAAGATTATAAACAATCTCTTGCTTATTACCAGGAAACATATGACCTGGTAAAAGATTCTGGTGAATTAGCTGTGATTGGACGAGCCCTTAGCGGCATGGGAAACGCCTACCTCTATATGGATCAGCACAAAAAGGCGCTGAACCACTATGAAAAAAGCCTCGAACTCCATAGAACAGCAGGTAATAAATATGGTGAATCAAGAGTTCTGAATGATATTGGTAATTTGTGCCAGAGAAAAGGTAACTTCGAAGAGGCTTTAGATTATCATAAACAAAGCCTTGCGATACGCCAGGAGATGAAGTACCCCCAGGGGGAGACAACAAGTCTGATCGATATTGGGTCGGTATATACTAAATTGGATAAACACGATTTAGCAATTGAATACCTGTTAAAAGCGTTAGTTTTGGTTGAACGAATAAAAGCCAAACCAAAAATCTGCCGGGCTCATGAAGAGTTGTCTAGAGTTTACCGCGCGAAAGGTGACTTGGAAAAAGCATTGGATCATTACCATAAATACCATGACCTGGAACATGAAATTCATCATGACGACGCGGATAAACGGTTACATAATATGCGAGCAGTTTACCAGGCGGAAACGGCGGAACGTGAAGCTGAGATTGAACGCCTGAAAAATGTTGAACTGAAAAAGAAAAACGAAGAGCTCGAGGATACCCTGAAGAAACTCAATGCCACCCAGGCGCAGCTTCTTCAGACTGGCAAAATGGCAGCGCTCGGCAGCCTTGCCGCGGGCGTATTTCACGAAATAAATACTCCCACAGGCGTGATTAAAAGTATTGCTGATGTTAATGCAATTACTGCTGATAAACTGAAAAAAATCGTTGATGAAGCGAGCGACGAATATTCTAGTGATGAGAATAATGGAGCTGAAAAACTTGTGGATATCCTGCAGGAAAACGCACGGAACAGCATTAACGCTACAGAACGAATTATAGAGATCGTCCGCAGCCTGAAAGCATTTTCACGCGTGGATGAATCATCACTGCAAAAAACTGACATCCACTCCGGGTTGGAAAGCACATTAACACTGCTCAGCAGCGAGGTGACCGACCGGATTAAAATTACCAGGGAATTTGATCCTGATCTTTCCGATATATACTGCTACCCAAGCGAATTGAACCAGGTATTCATGAACCTTATCCTGAACTCAATTAATGCTATCACTAAAAAGGGTGAGATTACAATAAAAACGTCCCAGGCAGGGGAAAATATATCTGTAGAGATCACGGATAATGGAAAAGGTATAAAACCTGAATACCTGGATACACTTTTTGAACCTGGATTTACTACAGATGACCAGAGAGTAAAAATGAGAACCGGTTTATATACCAGTTACGGAATTATTAAAAAACATAACGGTGACATCCTGGTAAAAACAAAATCTGGAAAAGGCACCACATTTACTATATCTCTTCCGAAAGAACTTAACCTGCACTCACTTCCCGTTGAATGAACTGCAACGAATGATTCACAAAGAATTCTAGTAGATAAACTGTTTTTGAGTAGCCCGGATTTTTCCACCTTTGGCGGATTGCGCTGTTTTTTAGCGAATCCGGGATTTTTCTTTGAAACAGGTTTAATTCGGAAGAAGTTGTCCCCGGATATCCATCGACTGAAGGACTATCCGGGCTACTCAAATTAAAAATTCCTAACCCGGAGCAGTACTCAAAAACTTAGTAAAGTAGACAATACCGATATCGAATACTGGATCAAACTCTTTATATTTGCTGTATGGATCATAATACCGAAGCTTGATATGATAATCTTTGTTAAACTCGATTAGAGCTATAACTTCAATCGCATTTGTTTCATTCATATCACTTTTTAATTCACCTTGCCTGTCAATAAGAACCCAACTATGTTTATATCCAAATCCAATCTTGACGGGATAAAGTTTAAATCCTATTGATGGATAAGCTGAACACATTAATAAGTCAGCACCTTCTATATTATTATCCGTATCCTTTTTTGATTCCCATGACGCAATTGATCCTCCTGAGAAGAATATACCTGTATTTGTTGTACTAAAGCTTAACATCTTCTCAAAAGCTAAAGTCAGAGAAGCTGTCCCTAAATCAGCCAATAACCGTGATCCCAAATCTTTCTGCTCATCAGGAGTTGCTGGGGAGTTCAACGACAATATCCATCTATAATCTATTTCCCATTTTTTGATTAGGTTTGAAACATATGAAGCTGATATACCTGGAGAGACAAAAGTTTCATTTTCACTCCCCTGGTCTTTTTTATAGACAACCTCTGCGGTTACTTCCCATGGACTGTCTTCCTTTAATATTTTTATGTATTCTTTTAAAGCATTGGCAGCTATGCTGGCTTTAGTTTCTTTTATTTCCTCCTCCTGTGGAGATACATCTCCAGGTTCTCTAGTAGGTGAATTCAAACTATCTAAATATGAGCGATAATCATCCATTGCTAAATAATAAGCATTTTTTACTTTTGTACTATCTTTGTCTTTAGAAAGATTTTTATAAAATTGACCAATAGATTGACCCTGGACCAAGAGTGGAGCTGTAATAATGCAGATAATAATTAGTGCAATAGTCACTATCTTTTTCATGGCGGCCTCCGGTGAGATTCTGAGGAATGGAAAAAAATAATTATGTAAAATATAACATGTCAAGGATTGATCAACTAAAATATAATTTTTCTAATTCTGTTTCTTTCACAAATATATTTTTATAATTCTTGCTTTTTAAATCTTTTGAATACTTAAATAGCCAATAGATAAAAGAATCCGGGTTGCATCAACCTTTGTTATCCATCGTCACTGTAGCCATGGTGGACAGGAAATCATCGGTGGATAAAAGCTAACCCGGTGCATCCATAAGGGAAATAGCATTCAGAGTAAACCCTGTCATCAATTGCGCCTCGGTGCACAAAGCTGACAGGGTCCCCATTTATAATCCAAGAATTATTTACGTTATCGCACCGCTTGCTTTTTTCTTCCCACTCCCATCAACCAGACTGCCAATCCACCGACCGCGAGGGCAACAAATATCCATCCCTGGACAGCTAAGCCTGAATTCCCCGCGACAATCGCAGGGGCGGCGATATTATAAATGGCAATTGAACAGGAGAGTGCAAAGAGGCTGGCGGCTCGCCCACGGACAAACTGGACGATAATTCCCCATGCCACTGCGATGGTAAGCAGTCGGAACAAAGCCGTCAGAATCCATTCACCAGGTTCACGGGCTGTATCACCCATCAAGGCAATAAGGATAATCACCAGTAACAGCACTCGATATAGGGGCATTTTCATCGGGCCGGTCCAGAGAAATGAGACCATACCGAAGAAAACAGTAATCAATAGTCCTTGCGCAAACGCACTTTGAACCATAGCCGCTATTGGAACAGGCATTGCCAGCCAGGGTGTTATTTCCCATCCTCCAAACGGGTACCATTCAGGTATCTGGAGGGCAAGATAGGCTGTCAGCCAGCGAAGGATAAACAGTGCTCCCAGCCCGGCGAAAGCCGTAAACCAGGCCTCTGTTGATCCTTTTTTACGTTCTGGGCTTGTAAGCATCGGACGTTTATCGCTGAAGAGCCCACCAAGCAGGGCGAATCCGAGAGCGAAAAGGAGGTAGAATAGCATCAGGGAAATAAGCACGGAGATATAGCTGGTTGTTTTAAAAACGTTCCATGGTATCGCCACCTGGTTGATATATGTTTCCTGCGCCAGGTAGACGATGTTGATCCCATTGGGCAGAACAAGCACACCCGGAATAATTGCCAGCAGGAATGATTTTTTCCAGGGTACAAGCCCTCGTCGTGCCATTACAACCAGGTAGGCAACAGCGATGCCGATTAGCGTAGCAATGCAAAGGTAATTAGCATACTGGAAAATTGCCCTGGTGGTAGTCGTCGCTTTCCTGTCACGTTTCCATTTTTCAGGAATATGGAAATATGGTCGCTCGTAAGATGAGACCCATGATCCGTTTACACCACCGGCTATCCTGAATTTTGCTTCTCCGAGGTGACGAGGATCGTCTTCCAAAGCCTCAAAGATAAAAGTATGATCTATCCTTTTCGGTCGTGCAGTTTCAACATGGGATTCTAGACGGAAATTCGACAAGTCATATCCCTGTTTCTCGAGCACAGGTTCCAATAAAGCCCTGGCGCTGTCTTCGCTTAAACTGTCACCTTCCATTTCTTCGGGCAACCTCGGATGTAACTGTTCAATTCGACCTGTTTTTCCATGGACATCTGAGGTAAACCTCAGCCGGTTTTCCGGCACCCAGGCATACACTTTGTAATATCCCGCCCCCTTTGTGTGATTGAATAATTCGTTGAACTCAGTAACAGATTTCAGGTGTTTAAGAGCGTATAATTCATCATTTGTATTATTTTTCTGCCGCACAAATGCAGCCAGTTTCATCGTATCCGGATCTGCCCACCCGGTTGCCCTAAGTGAATCTTTTACGACTTGAACAGCCTGTTCCTTTGTTACAGGAAACTCGATAAAATCTCCTACCTTTTCACTGGGGACAAACAGGACAGCAACTCCAACCAATAACAACACCACTGCAACTATACGCAGTGCATTTGTTAATGGTTTACCGGATGCATCCGGTTCCCGGGATATTTGTTCAATTGATGGAGTTACTGTTTCCTTTTCAACAGGAGGTTTTAGTTCAGGAGGTGGAAGATCGGCGTTTAATGTCCCCTTTTCGGGCAGGAAAGTGCCTGTTTTGAGGTAAACGATCAGCGCGATGAGTAAGGGGATTATCAGCAACCCGGCACCTAAACCGGCGGTTATTACAAAATAGATATTTTCACTTTCGAACAGCAGCAGGGCTGTGTAAAAAGCGTCAACTGTATAATGCCAGACCAGGGCAGCCAAGATACCAAACCGCAGCATAATATACCCGATAATAATTCCGGCAACTCCCACTTCCACACCACGTATCCACCATGGCTGAGACGGGTAGTTGGCATGGCCAAAACCCCAGATGATTGCAGGGATAAGAACAGCCAGCCACCTTACTTTTCCTTTAAACAGTTTTTCCAGGAACGGTATCGAAAACGCCCTGGACATAAATTCCTCGCTCACCGCAGGCATAAAGCCGATCAGCAATACAGCCGCCCAGGGGAACATGGTATTCAACAGGTTATCGTATGGTACATCAGCCGGGCTCCATCCACCGGATTTGCTGGCAAGCAGATAGATGCCTATCTGGTAGGCAAAGAAAAACGGGGTCAGTGTAATCCCCAGCAGGATATTTTTAAACGCTGATTTTGTTCTCAATCCACGTGGTGTAAACATCACCGGGAGAGACGGAAGATGGGAATATCGTTCCCGGTACATAGTTTCAGCACCGGCTGTGAGGACAAAAATAAATACGCCGGAACCTATCGATATCAGGACAGTTCCAAGGATGGTTCGTATTAAAAAACCTGACCAGGAAGAGGTTGTATCGTAACCATAAAGAGAGAGAGTAATACTGTTCAGTTGGTTGAGGAACAGCAAAACAGCCATGATTAATCCAAACCAGAAGGCCGTTTTCCACTGGATATCACGTCCTCGAAGTTTCATGAGGATGACAGCGACTATTGCAATGATTGTCAGGAACAGACCCACTGCCGCCACTGTAGAAGCGAGTTCATTGTAACTTCTAAGTTTCCTGTATGATGCCCTCCAGGTTTCGGGAACATGTAGATATTCGCTGTAACCGCCGATTTTATCGCCGAGGATAGTAACCCGGTATCGGTAATCGGAACCTTCAACCGGTTCTATTCCTTTGGCTTTATAGGTAATATTCCAGTCTGCACGATTTGGACGACCGATCTTTGACGCTTCCCAGAAAACCAGTGATGCTGAATCGAGATCCATCGTTTCGAAGAGAAAATTTTCAGCGATGACAATGGCAGAATCCTCTTCTATTTCAGCTCCTTCAGCCTCCTCCTCGATCATGTGCCTTAACCTGACAACTTCACCGGATGGTGTTACAAATACGGAAAATTCCTCCTTGGTGCTCGGTTTGAACCAACGATGCTGCCAGTACCATAACCTTACAGGATTGCCGAAATAGGGCTGAGCGTTTTCAAGACTTAACTCTTTTTCGAGGTAGGTTTTCGCTAAACCGTCATATCCAAAACGGGAGGCATGTTTATAATCTTCCGGGACATCAATTTCCATTTCATCCAGGAAATCTTCAGCAATTCCACCTGCCTGGTTTCGATCAATTTTGAAATCGATAGATGCTTCAGGGAAAGCGTTTTTGAATTGTGTCAGTGAAATCCATGTTCCGATGATGATGACCAGGATGCAGATAATAGTAAATACCACATCGGCACGATTCAGGCGAATTCGTTCCATGAAGAATCTCCCGCTGTTTCAAATGGCTGAAAGGATTCAAAAACGTAAGGAAAGTGTTCTATTGTAGCAATGGAAAGCAGGTTGATATTAAAAAAAGCCGGACTAAAAGCCCGGCTTTAAACTTATTCATCTTCTTCCAGTGGTGGAAGTTTATTCATCATCTCCAGCAATTGTTGTGGTAAACGAACAGGACGTTTCAGGTTTAAATCGATGATGCTATGCACCGTATGACCCTCGATAAGAAGCTCTTCTTCGCCAACACGGTAAAGTTTGTAACTGAATCTGAGCCTTGATCCTTTTAACGGTTCAGCAGCGACCCAAAGTTCAAGCAGATCATCATAAAATGTCCTGCCTTTATATTTGCAATAAGCTTCTACAACTGCGGCGACATATCCCAGCTCTTCGACCGATTTGTAGGTATGTCCCAGTTCTCGCATGTATTCACTACGTCCCATTTCGAAGTACGTGAAATAGTTGCCGTAATAAACATTTCCCATTTGATCAGTGTCCGCGTAGGGAACCCTGATATTGCATATTACATATGATCCTTCAATACGAGTGCTGGACGAGTCGACTTTCATTTGTTCTCCGGGTAATTAATCGTGGAAAAGATATTCCTTTACCTCCTTCCTGTCAATCTATCCGGATTATTGAGGAAAAGAGAAGCCCGGCTCAAAACCTGAACCGGGCAATATAATTGAATCAGAATTGAATCCGATTAAATCTCATCAAGGGTTTTAACCGTCACATTACCAAACTTGGAAAGTTGGTCTTTTACATCATCGGCCTTGCTGACAACAACTACCCTGACATTATCCGGATTGAAATATTTTTTCGCCATGGCGTTAATTTCTTCTAACGTCACCGCAGCGATTTTTTCACGGTAGGTGCGGATATATTCTTCAGGATCGTCGTAGCCAAACATCAGCTTTGACTGGAATTGTGTAGCGATGCCCTGGGGTGTTTCAAAAGCTGCGGGGTATCTTCCAACCAGGTAAGCCTTGGCATCTGCCAGCTCCTCTTCTGTAAATCCGACCTCGATCGCCTTTTTAATCAAGCCAAAGGTCTCTTCGACTGCTAACCCGGTTGATTCATTCTTGGTACCGATACTGAGTGTATATGCACCCTTTTTCTGCTTGCCGGAAAGGTAACCACGAGCGTCATATGCCAAGCCAAGATCGTTTCGAATCCTGAGCATCATCCAGCTGGAAAATCCACCGGTTCCAAAGATGTAATTCATGACATTAAAGGCGTGCTCATCTTCACCCATGTTGGTTGGTGCCATGACATAACCCATGCGGATTTCTGACTGGACAGCGTCCGGCTTGTCAATAATCAGCACTTCACCACCAGTGGCAACTGCGGGATCGCTTATATCTTCGAGAGCTTTGTTGCGGGCTTTCCAGTCACCCAAATACTTACTGACAAGACTTTTAGCCTTCTTTGGGATGTTACCGGATATCGCTAGTATAGCCTGGTCTGGTACAACCAGTCTGTTAAATTGTTCAACAACCATGTCACGGGTAAATCCCTGGACACTTTCCATCGTACCGTCACTAGGTATTGCGTAGGGGTGGTCTCCGTAAACGAACTGTGCGAATTGCTGACCAGCGATTGTACCAGGATCGTCCTTAGTACGCATGAGCCCTGAGATCCATTGCGGACGCAACCGTTCAATCTCTTGCTCGGGGAAGTTTGCGTTTTTAGCGATGTCACTGACAATATCAAGCGCCAGTTCAAAATCACGCTTTAATACTGTAGCTTCTATGAATATCGCGTTCCAACCAGTTCCACTGCCAAAGTTACCACCTACGAAATCCATCGCTTCTGCTATCTCTGTAGATGTACGATTGGTAGTACCCTCGGTAAGCAGATCCGCCATAAAATTAACAATACCGGGATTATCCATTGGATTATAGAGCATACCTGTTGGGATCAGCAGACGAATGCTGACAACCGGAAGTTCATCCTGGGGGACGTAGTATATCTTCATTCCGTTATTGTATTGTTTTTTAGTAATCTTTGGCAGTTTTACCGGTGAGGGATCCAGTTTATTGTCCGGGACATACGCCGGAACCGGATCATCTTTATCACCCGCAACTACCGATGGTGTTGAAATAATTCCTGATCCTATCAGAAGCAGGGAAAGAGATAGAACTAATCCAAATTTGAGTGTTGACCTGTTCATTATTCACCCCCTCCCATCTGCTGCATCATACTCATATCCATCTCGGGAATAATTTCAACTACAGTACGGTTACGATCTGTGAAATACTTCTTCGCAACGCGCTGGATATCTTCAAGAGTAACGGCACGGTATTTTTCCGGTTTCTGCAAGAATGCGTTATAATCGCCATCATAGAGAATCACGGATTCACCAATAGCAGACGCTTTCCCGTTGACAGTCTGCAGACCATAGATGAAGTCAGCTTCGAGCTGGTTCTTGGCCTTTTGCAGTTCTTTTTCCGTCGGTGGATTATCTACCAGTCCCTCGATCTCCTCGAAAAGTGCTTTTTCGGCAACAGCATTCTCAACACCGGGATTGACACCGATATATGCAAGGAATACTCCGGGATCTCTCAAGTCAAACAACAACCCACCGGCAAATGCGGCTACCTGGTCATCATAGATGCAACGCTTATAGATACGTGACGACTTGCCGTCTGAGAGAATCTTCTGCATTACTTCGAGAACCGGCATGTCTTCGTGCTTTGCTTCCGGAATGTGATATGCAGCGAGAAGTACCGGGAGTTGGGCAAGACGATGTACCTTGATACGCCTTTCGCCTTTTTGCATCGGTTCAACTGTTGTTACTTCCGGTGGCAAAGGCTGAGATGGAATCTGGCTGTAATATTTATCAATCAGCTTTTTCGCTTCTTCCGGTTTAAAATCGCCTGCGATGATTACCGTTGCGTTATTCGGTGCGTACCATGTTTTATGGAACTGTTTAAGGTCTTCCATTTTCCATGTTTTAATATCACTCATCCAACCAATAACCGGCCACGAATAAGGGTGTGCGCGGTAAGCGTTTGTCATTAATTCTTCAAGAGCTTCACCGAACAGGTCGTTATCAACACGCATCAGGCGTTCTTCAACAACAGCGCCGCGTTCTTTTTCAACAACACTGTCAATAAAAGCAAGATTGGCTTGCCGTTCAGCTTCAAGGTGAATCACCAGCTCGAGTTTATCTGAAGCGATGTTTTCGAAGTAGGCGGTACGGTCGTACCAGGTGTTGGCGTTCAAAGATCCGCCATTGGCTTTGACCATTTGAGAGTGTACTTCGCGGGCATACTTCTTCGAACCATTAAACATCATATGCTCGAAGAAGTGCGCCAGGCCGGTTTTGCCAACTTCCTCGTTTCGGCTACCGACACGATAATAAACCATGTAGGTAATCACCGGTGCGCTATGGTCTTCAAGCATTAAAACCTGTAGACCATTATCCAGTTTATACTCCTGAACATTAAGGATGTCAGGATTCAGGATCGGCTGATCTTTGTCACCTGCAATTGCCGTAGCAGATAACAAAAATCCTAACACCAATCCAAGCATCACTAATTTCTTCATATACTTCCTCCCCTTTGAGGGTAGATTTATTTAAAAAGGCTCCGTTTACTTTCGATCAATAATTCTCGATCTGAAATTGATTTTTACTTCCTGGCGGCCGCGGCACGTTTCGGGCTGGGCACCGGTTTATCCTTCTCCTTGTCAGCAGCATCTATCATCAACTCGATAGCCTTATCGAGCTGCGGATCAGTACTTTTCATATATTCGGCCGGACCCAGGGGAACAATATAATCAGGAATACATCCTCCATGCTCCTGGTTGATATTGTTCCTCTCCGGATTTTTCTCATCACCCCAGACATACCAGCCCCTCATTGGCAGACGAATGTGCCCACCATCCAAGGTAGTCCATCCCCAGGTGGAGATGACGTTTCCGCCGGTTTGAACTCCCACAACAGGTCCACGTCCAATGGTTTTAACAGCATGGCTGAAGATTTCAGCGTTTGAATAGCTGTTTTCATTACAGATTACTGCAATCGGTTTAGCCCATTTCTGCAGCGGCAGACGTTCCTGGTCGGGATATCCAACCTCACCGTCACGTCCGATTGTGTATGCGTGAACAGGCTGGGTAAGTATGGTCAGCAACATGTCCGTTGTCCAGCCACCCCCGTTGTTACGGACGTCAATGACCAGTGCTTCCTTGTCATCAGCGGCGGCATAGAGGTCACGTTCGAAGTTTTCAACTTCAGCCCAGCCCATTGATTGGATGTGGATATATCCTACCCTGTCCTTTGAGACTTCTTCTACCTTCTCCCTGCTCAGCTTTGTATCATTATCATATATCGTCTGCCTGAGGCTAAACCAGTTAACCGGGAGGATCTCATATTCCAGCTCTTCTCTTCCACGCTTGAAATTCACCAGGACAGGATCACTTCCCTTATCAGCCAGCGCTTTGAAATAGTTATCTTCACGAGAAACAGATTGACCATCGATAGTCAGAATAATATCGCTGGGTAACAGCCTGCTGACCTCTTTATCAGCCGGTCCATAAGGTATTACGTCGCTGACTTTTAAACCGTTCCCGGTATAATCAGGATCGAACTCCAACCCGAGGAATCCCTTGATCGACGCCCAGCTTTTACCATCCGGGTAATAACCCATGTGAGAAGCATTCAGGCTGCGCAACATGATGTTCATGGCATCGGCAAAGTCATCATCATGATAAACCTTGCTGACAATATTACGAACCTTTTCACGAATAAATGGCCAATCCAGACCATGCATCTCGGGATCGTAAAACTGGCCTCCAAGTGTCCGCCAGCCCTCTTCCAGAATCTGTAAACGTCTGGCGGGTTTATCGATAGTCAAACGTGCCCGGAATGAAGTCGTTGTAACATCACCACCACTTATTTTTACATGAGCCGGTTTTCCACTCTTGATAAACCAGATGGTCTCCTCATCACTTGCAAGATGAACATTGTCGGGATCAGTACCGCCCTTGGTCAGGTTTTCCGTTTCCTCTCCGAACCGGTTCACTGTATACAGGTCTTCGTTACCTTTTACTGTCGCCAGGAATGCAATCTTGTCACCCTTTGGGTGAATGGCTTTTACATATTCATCACCCGTCAGGTTTGTCAGACGCCTGGCGCGAAGATATAAATCTTCAAAATCGATGCGTATTTCAAATTCCTCTTCTTCCTCTTCCCCGTTTTCTTCCTCAGATTCTTCCTCTTCATCTTTCACTTTATCACGTGTTTTTTCCCAGATTTCCCATTCCTCCTTGGTCTTTTCATCATCGGCGCGGGTTAGATAGGCATATACAACATCATACTGGTTGCTATAGCGGCGGGTTGACCAGGCAATAATGTTGCCACTGCCGGACCAAACAGGTCCAAAATCATCGTCCGGATGCTGGCTGATGTTTACAGGATCACCACCATCGGCCGAAATGATCCAGATATCACGGTTATAATTGCGGTCTTCTACCGCGTATGCGATCCACTTTCCATCAGGTGACCAGGAGAAACCGGGCTCCATCCATTTGGAAAACAGCTTTTTAACCTTTTTACCTTCAGCGTTCATTACATACAGATCACCTTTATCCAGAACATAAGCGATCCTGTCACCTTTTGGTGAATATTGAGGATTGCGTGCTTCAATACCTGCCGGGCTGAGATATTCAATCTTATGGTGTCGTGCCAGGCGCAGGTTGCTCTCATCAGGATCATCAGAAATCAGCATAGCGACCCTGCTGTAATAATTTCCCTTTTTATCAGCCCGGTCTGTTAAGAACAATAATGTATCAGCGCCACCCGGTTTGAATGAGATCGCTTTTTCGCGTGCAGGATCGGGAATCGGAACCGTCGCCCTGCCCTCAAGCTCCTTATTCACCAGGACTATTTCGCCATGAACAATTAAAGCGATTTCTTCCCCGTCTTCGGACACCGCTACTTCATCAGCGTCTGAAGAAAAGTTCTTTGTCACTACAGGATTTTCAAACTGGTCTGCTGCTACTTCAATGGAAAGTTTTACCGGTTCAACGCCATCGGACGTATCAAGGACGTACAGGTCTGTGCCGGCTTCAAAAACTATCCTGCTGCCATCCCTGCTGATTCGGGCACTACGGACTCCTTCTTCATTGAAGTTAGTCAGCCTGGTTTTTTCATCGCTGCCAATCACTTTCCGCCAGATGTTGAACGCCCCTGTCTCGTCATCTTCTCCACGCCAGTAACAATTTTTACCATCCGCGCCCCACATCGGATCTGTGTCGTAACCAGGATGTGATGTTACCTGTACCGGGTCGGTACCTGGAGTCCAATGCCAGATATCTGACTGGAGGGTACCACGGTAACCGGTTCTGCCAAAACGGTTATCTCCTATGGCAAGCAGGTAACTTTTACCATCCGGGTTGATCGTTACTTCCTGCGCGAAAAAATCGGTCAGTCGGAATGCTGTTCCTCCCGTTACCGGGATTGTTTGTATTTGAGATCTAACAGGATATTTGAAAACACGACGAGCGGAGAAAAGAATATCATTCCCATCTATGCTCCAGTCACGGGGAATATCACCGGTGGGTGCAAAGGTGAGCCTTTCAGGTAATCCGCCAGATACCGGCATGACAAACACATCATACTGGTCAAAACGATTTGATGCGAACGCGATTTTTGTACCATCAGGCGAGAACACAGGATCTCGGTCATAAGCCGGATTTGCAGTAAGCCTTTTTGCTTCCCCACCTTGCGCTGAAACTGTCCAGATATCACCCTGGAATGAAAATGCAACTATACTTCCATCATTAGATATATCGGGACGTCTTGGGAAAAACGCCTCTTCGGCAAATAATATTGAAGTCATAAAAACAACAAAAACAATTGCATATATTGATAACTTAATAAATCTCATGGTGTGTCCTCCTAAAAAAGGGCAATTTTCAAATGATACGTAGTACTTGAGATCTCTGAATATCCGCGGTTATTGATATAAAACGAGCAGGAATAAATTCTTAGGCTGCTAAATTAGCACTATCATCAAAGCTGTGCAACTCGAATCTCGGTGATGAATTTCAGCTTTTTATTCAAAGAAAGTCTTCTTATAATTCATATTGCTAAGCGATCCACATTTAGGCAAATTTGATTTGCGGAATTACAATCCGAATTTTTAACGGATTTCATTCATAGTATATTAGCAAAACATATTAAAATTTTGCGTCTACCTGTTTTATAGAGGAACTGATTTGATGGACACACCATCCCTGGCAGAATCCAGGAAATGGATAATGAAAAACCTTGAAGACGCGGCTGATGAGGCATATGCGGCCAAGTTGGACCGTGTCATTTCAGGGAAAAAAGCTATTGGTGTTCCCGTTCCTCAACTGCGAAAGATCGCTCGCGAAGCTGGTGTTCAGCTGAAATTCACTCCGGGTGACTGGTCTCGTTACCTGAGCCTTGTAGTTCCCGAAAAAAACCGCGAAGAAATTATCATAGGCGCATTGGGTTTGGGCAAAGCCTCATCTCAACTTGATGACCTTTTTGGCGAACGAGCTTCTGGCTGGGGACGTGAACTTGATAACTGGGAGACAACTGACCAGTTGTCCATACCCGTGGGTGCCTGGGTATATGCCGACTTGAGCAGGGTCGGTTACCTGGAAGCATGGACCGTTCACGGTGAAACAGTCTGGAAAAAAAGGCTGGGAATTGTTTCGACAGTTTATTTGAATCACGGCGGTAGAAGTCATCCGATTGAAACATTCAGGGTGGTCAGAAACGTTATGGAAACAAATGATCCCATGCTGATAAAGGCTGCGGGTTGGGCAATCAGAGAAATTGATGATATAGAAGCAGTTGAAAGGTTCCTCGCTATCTGGGCGCCACGTTGTAGAAAATCACTGCTCACTGGAGCCATCCGTAAATTGCCTGAAAAAAACCGAAAAAGAATACAGGCTCTTGCCTGACCCGGAACATTCCTCAAAAGTTGATTTTAAAAATGAATTCACTCCAGATAAATAATGTTATCATTGATAATGAACTAACCTCAATAACCTGTGTGAACGGCAAGATTGTCGCAATTGGTGAAGAAAAAAGTACTGACAAGGTTTTTGATGGCCAAGGTATGGTTGCTCATCCGCCACTCAACAACTGCCATACCCATGCGGCAATGACTCTTTTCCGAGGCAATGGTGATGATCTGCCCCTGATGGAATGGCTGCAGAAACGTGTCTGGCCATATGAGCAGAATATTTCATATGAAGAGGTTTACTGGGGCACTCGACTGGCCATCATTGAAATGATTCGAGCAGGGATCGTCTTCTTTAATGACATGTACTGGGATTTCCGAGCAGTCGCGAAAGCTGTGGAGGAAACAGGAATTAGAGCATGCCTTTCCGCTGTATTTATCGATTTTGATAAACCGGAAATTGCAAGGAAACAGATAGGCATAAACGAGCAATTATTTTCCGAATTCCCGCAATATTCCGATCGAATCCAGTTTGGTGTAGCACCACATGCTATATATACAGTTTCCGAAGAATCGCTAAGGTGGGCTGCTGATTTTACCAGTAAGAACGATATTTATCTCCACATTCACCTCTCAGAAACTGAACAAGAAGTACAGGGCTGTCTTGACAAACATGGATGCCGACCGGTGGAGTACCTCGATCGGCTCGGGATGCTTTCTGAAAGGTTGGTTGCAGCGCATACGGTCTGGCTGACTGGTTCAGACATAAAATTGCTAGGGGATAACAGGGTGCTTTGTGCTCATAACCCCGTAAGCAACATGAAACTAGCGGTTGGAGGAGTATATCCATACCGTAGGTTAAAAAATGCCGGTGCTATAACAGGTATTGCTACGGATGGTGCCGGATCAAACAACAACCTAGATCTTTTTGAAGACATGAAAATAGCGGCACTGTTGCAGAAGTTTAATGACGATGATCCCACATCATTGCCTGCTGATGAGGTACTGTCAATGGCAACCGTCAATCCTTCCAGTTTTTTTAATTTAAATAACAGTGAGATTAAAATTGGCGGTGCTGCAGACCTTATATTGATCGATGTTAATCGACCGGAAATGCAGCCATTGCATAACCTGGCAAGTCAACTTGTATATTCGGCGAATGGTTCCGTAGTGGACAGCGTTATTTGCGATGGAAAAATCCTCATGGAACATGGCTATATTGAGGGTGAGGAAGAGGTTATCGCCGAAGCGAAGCAAGCCGCGAAAACAATGTTTGCAAGGGTAGACGAGACTTAAAAAATGAATCCCATAGTTCGTCTGAAAAACCTGTTAGATCACCTGAAAACATTTGACGTATGGGATGAAAAGCATGAGCGCGGCACCGTGCTGCTGCGTATCGTAATTACTTTCTTCAGGTTTATCCGGATAACCATCCGCGAATTTATAGATGACCGTCTCCTGTTAAAAGGGATGGCGCTTACTTTTGCCACAGTCCTTTCCATTGTCCCGATGCTGGTTATATCATTCAGCGTTTTTAAACTGTTCGGTGGTGGTGAATGGTTTGAAAACGTGGTACAACCATTAATCCTGGAAAACCTGGCGCCGGGAAGTGGACCAATTGTTGCCAATCGGTTGCGTGAGATGATCAGCAATGCCGGAAGCGCTACCCTCGGCGGACTGGGTGTAATGGTTTTAGTACTGGCCGTGTACGGGATTTTTGCCGGGATTGAATCTGCCTTTAACGGTATCTGGGGTGTGCAGTTTAGAAACCGGGGATTACGGAGACTACCGCTCTACTGGGGACTAGTAACTATTATCCCGATACTCGTGATCGGATCACTTGCTCTTACTACTTATATCCTGGCACTTCCGATGGTTCATGAAGCTGTAGAGAGGATTTCCTTTGCCAGGAGTCTTATCAATCGATTACTCCCCAGCTTGATGATTATCCTTGGATTTTTCCTGCTTTACAGGTTGTTACCAAATGCGCGCGTCAGAAGCTGGGCTGCTGTTATCGGTGCCCTCGTGGCTGGCACCCTCTATGAATCTCTAAAATTCGGCGTAATTATTTATACATCACGACTGGTTCAATACGATTTTATCTATGGTTCACTTGCTATTATTCCCCTCTTGCTGGTCTGGCTTAACCTTTCCTGGTTTGTGGTACTGCTTGGAGTGGAAGTATGTTTTGTCTCCCAGCATTATAAACGACTGGTGCATAAACGTAAAAGGCTGGTATTTTCACGGCAGCAGCGGGATGCCCTGGCATACATGATCCTGACCGAAGCGACCAAAGCATTTCACGGTCAACGTAAACTGGTGTCACAATACGAGTGGAGTGATAAATACGCGATCCCAATCGGTGTTACATCCAGTGTAATAGAGAGGTTGAGAGAAGGTGGGCTGGTAGAACGTGTGGGAACCAGCGGAAACCGTATTCTACTGGCAGTAAATCCGGACAATGTTACAATTGAACATATTGAGGGTATTCTGGGCAACGAGCTAATCGAAGAATGGACATGGCCGATGTCCAATGGCTGGAACTGGTTCAGGAACTGGCTTGGTACACGGTACAACGCGTTCCGTGATGCTGCAGGATGTAATACATTATCTGATCTTGTGACAATTCTCGAAAAAGAGAATAAATAGCTGGATTATCGTCTTTCTTAAAAGGGAGCTACTTAATAATGAAATGGTCAAACATCAGCTTAATCTTCAGGAAAGAGATACTTGATATAACACGTGACCGTCGTACGGTCATGTCAATGATAGTAGTACCGCTGGTAGCGTTTCCCCTGTTAATATTCGGGATCAGCAGCCTGATGCTCAGCCAGATGAAAAAAATGGAATCGGTAAAATATACCGTGTTTGTTGTTGGTGCTGATCGATCTCCCGGACTTATCCAGGCACTTGAAGGAAATGAAGAAATAAGTTTCCAGGATTTTGGTAACAGTGAAACGGATGCCCGTGCTTTACTTGCTGAAGAGGCAGTCTCAGGAGTTGTCCTGGTGCCTGAAGGTGGCCTGACCAATGATTCAACGGCAGTTGAAGTGACTCTGCTTGTAAATCTCAGCAGCGATAAAGGTGAAATTGTTCAAGATAAAGTAGTTGACGCTCTTAAGGATATCCGTACAGGTATCTCCGAAGAATTACTGGCGGAATACAAGGCACCTAAAACTGTACTGAGACCCTTTGACATCGTTACTGAAAATGTGGCTACTGAAGAGCAGATGGGCGGACGCATTCTCGGTACACTTCTTCCCTATATCATGATCCTGGTGACATTCCAGGGCGGGATCTACGCTGCGATAGATATGACCGCCGGGGAGAAAGAAAAATCCACCCTCGAAACCCTGCTGGTCAGTGCGGCGTCAAGAATTGATATCGTCATGGGGAAATTCCTCGCCGTGATGTCGGTATCGATTGTAACAGCTTTGATCTCACTCCTGTCGATGTCGATAGTGATGGTATTTGGTTTGAACTTTTTGGCTGGTGGTGAAGCAAGTTCGGACATGGCGTTCTCTGTTGATGTAGGAAATGTCCTGCTCTCAGGTCTGATGATGCTGCCATTGGCTGCTTTGTTTGCTGCCCTGTTGCTGACCGTCTGTATCTTCGCCAAGAGCAACCGTGAAGCGCAAACCTACGTTATGCCGATGGCATTCGCGATAATTATCCCGGCGATGATGTCGATGATGCCCGGTACAGAACTATCAGCAAAAATGGCCTGGATCCCGGTAATAAATGTCTCTCTTGTGATAAAACAGATCATGATGGATAGCCTCGATCCCCAAATGATTTCCATAACTTTCCTTTCAACCGTTTTATATGCCTCTGCATGCATATTTGTAACAATGAAGGTATTCCAGAAAGAGGAAGTGCTGTTTAAAATTTGAACAGGATAATTTTTCGTTCCTGCTATAACTAATTGTATTTCTTATGTCATCTACTCCAGGAAAAATCCATATAGAAACATATGGCTGCCAGATGAACCGTGCCGATTCGGAAATGCTGATGGCAATGTTCGAAGAGCAGGGGTACGAACGCGCGACGAGCATCGACGAAGCCGGTGTGATACTGGTAAACACCTGTATTGTCCGTGAGCATGCCCAGGAGAAAGCCATAACTAATATCTCGCAATTTAAACGGTACCGGGAGAATAACCCGGATGTTCGGATAGGTGTTCTCGGTTGTATGGCAAGCCATACGGGCGAAATGGTTGCGAAAAGATTGCCCTTTCTTGACTGGGTTATAGGTCCCGATGCCTACCGTCAAATCCCCAACCTGTTGACAAAAAAACGTTCGAGATCCACGGTCGTAATCACTGAAGGGCCCTCTAAAGAACTCTATGAAGATATTGTCCCTTCGAGGCGTGAAGGCATTAACGCCTGGGTCGTAATTACTCGTGGATGCAACAATTTCTGCACTTATTGTGTTGTTCCCCATGCCCGTGGGCCTGAACGATACCGAAATACCGGCACTATAATTGATGACATTAAAGGGGCCATCGATGATGGTTTTCCACAGGTTACCCTGCTGGGACAGAACGTCAACAGCTGGCGTGACAACAACATCGCATTTGCTGACCTGCTCGAAAAAGTCGCGAACGTAGATGGAATCAAGAGGATACGGTTTATTACTTCCCACCCCAAGGACTGTTCTGATCGGTTGCTTGATGTTATGGCCAGCGGAATGCCCATCTGTCCAGAATTGCATCTCCCGCTGCAGGCAGGAAGTAATAATGTCCTGAAACGGATGGGACGAGGTTATACAAGGGAGCATTACCTGGGACTGGTGGAAAAAGCAAGGAATAAAATTGATGAAATTCTCTTGAGTACAGATATAATCCTCGGATTCCCGGGTGAAACGGAAGAGGACTATCAACAGACTGAAGAGGTAGTAAAGCTGGCTGACTATGATGATGCCTTTGTCTACAAATATTCAGAACGCCCCGGCACAGCCGCTGCTAAATTTGATGATGATGTACCTGACGAAACTAAGGTAAAACGGTTGATGAAGATCGGTGACATGGTTCGTAGCAGTGGAGAAAAACGACGGAAGGCTATGATCGGACGAACATTGCCTGTCCTGGTGGAAGGTAAGAGTACAAGAAATCCAGGCGAGAGCATGGGACGGACACCAGCCGGGCAAGTTGTGGTTTTTCCCGGTGAAGTCTCGCCCGGCGAAGAAGTTCTGGTTACATTAGACGAGCTCAGTGGATTCACATTACGCGGAAAGCGAGGTTAAAATGTGGCTCATCCGATGGATCGCCCTGGCTGTCCTCATTTTGCTGGTTCTGACATTCGCGTTGTTTAACCAGGAACAGACCGTCAGCATTAAAATGCTTAAATGGCAATCAGGTGAGCTGCCGCTCTACCTGGCACTTTTCGCTGCTTTTATCGTCGGGATGATCGCTTTCCTGCTTATAGCTTTCGTCAACCAGGTACAGATGCTTTCAGATCTTCGTAAAGAGAGGAAAAAACGGAAAAAGGCTGAAGCTGAGCTGGAAGAAGTAGAAACTGAACTCGAAGAGTTGCGGGAATCAATGGAAGAGCTGACGACCGAAAATGAGTCCGAAAAGGAAAAACGAGCCAAGCTGGAAGAAGAAGTAAAAAAACTAAGAAGTCAATTTGATAAAAAAGAAGATTGAGGATCTATCCCACTTTTCTAAAACACTTCGTATTTAACCAACCCGCCATGCCATGTGCAGCCTGTCTTCCGATACAATATCGAGGGCAGCAGTCGCCGCGCTGAGGAAACGCATTGGATGAACTGTCACAGGGCCATGAACAGGCTCATATAAAAGGTCAACGGGTTTATCAAATCGTACTGTCCAGGGTTCCCATTTTTCATCACTGATCTTAATTTCCTTCACCCGTTTCTCTTCAAAACCACGATCTGTGTGAACCTCTTTTTTATCAACCCACATCCTTCCATAATGACCACCAATCCATGCTATCGGTAATCGATGTATATTTCTTCCGGACAAGAATGACTCTATGGTTAACGCACCCTCTTTCATCTCTATTTCACGTTTGTATGCACATGCCTCAGCACGGAGTGCCTGGGAAGTTCTCGAAGGTGGTACCAACCGTGTTCCCTGCCTGGAGTCTTTCCCTCTCAAGAGTGGGAATCCAATCCGACGTGGTGCACGTTCCATCCCCGGGATTGGAACAGGCTGAATTGTCCCTTCTATACACCAGGGTTCTTTACGGTTGATCGGGTAGGGACCTGAAAATGAGGGATGATATAATCTCCTGCCTTCAATTATCCAGGGGCCTTCACGTAAAGCGATCCCAACCGGTGATCCAATCACACGCATCGAATCGCTTGCGCGATGATACATCCAGCCTATTGATCCTCCTCTGCCCAGACGGATTACCCAGCCATCAAGCTCCATCAACCCGGCACCATTATCATCAGTATCATAATCCGGTGTTTTACTTTCGAGTTGATTATCGCCCCGTTTATTCGCTGCCAGGAGTCCGTACGCAACCAGGTAAGAGATGGGGGTTATCCAGGGAACATTGACATCGAGCATGCTGCTGTAAAATCCTTCATCCCAGCCAATATTCAACCGATTTACAACTTCCGTTGCTTCTGGAATCTTGACAGCAAGATTTTCGAAACCGGTTGTCAGGGGCAATGAAGCTAACGATGCCTCCGCTCCACCTCCAAAAAATCCATTCTCCGCAGCAGACATCAGGCAGTGCCTGCAAATTTTCATGTAAAGTTCATTTGACCTCTTCGATGGTTCCCGGTCAACCAGGGTCATGTAAGCTAACGCTACAACCAGTGCTCCCGCACCAAGACGATACCTTGATTCCTTTATAAAATGATCCTCGAGTCGTTTTAAACCCGCAAGTTGCATTTTTTCCGCGGCATGGATAATGGATGATCTTTCAGTCCATTCACCGATACTCCTCAGGGCAGCATAGCGGAGTGGGTATGTATCAAGACCGTCCTGTACCGGGACACGAGTAAGGAAACCGGCTGTCCTTTTCAATATTTTAGCAGCACGTTCTCTTGTATGAGCAGGCACCAGTTCACCCAACAGGGATAACGATCGTGAAACCGCAAAAGCACCATATGAGGTAGCCTGTGCATCAAGTGGCCCTGACGGATTAATCCGAACTCCCCCACTGCGATGAAGCAGGTGAAGCCAGCCCTCTATTGCCCTTGAAGCGGCTGATTCAATGTCAATGTTTATTATTTCACGAGGTAGGCCGATACGGTGTTTGGCAGCAATGGCGAGGGTAAGGCATACTTCCTGGTAACGGGGGTTCGCTCCACGGTTCCTTGTTGCTTCGGGATCAATAAATCCTTCCTTGGAAGCATTTTGTAACCGTTCTACAGCAACCCGGTTGGCGTTAACAACCAGCTTTTCCTGTAATCGTGATACCGCCATAAAAACCCGTTAATTAAAAAACCTTGAAGATCCACCCGTTTCATTTTACAACGATAATACCTGTTTATTCAAGCATTCCATTGACAGTAGATAAAACTATCTCCGGTTTTAACTCCAGCATACAGCGAAAGTGATCCAGCGGACATTTGTTGCTGCCATGAATAGTGCATGGTCGGCAAGATATATCCAATCCGATTATTCTATCATTTTCACCGGTTGGCGCAAATCCAAATTCAGGTACCGTCGGTCCAAAGATATCGAGAACCGGGGTGTTCACCGCGCAGGCTAGATGCACTGGTGCTGTATCTCCACTGATCAGCAGCTTTGATTTTTTTATAATTTCCGCAGATTCAAGAATACTTGTTTCACCCGCCGCGTTTATTACTCTTTCTTCATTCCCCTCGATAATTCTGTCGCCCAATTCCTGGTCTTCAGGTCCACCAATAACGACAACCCTTTGACCGTCTTCAACAAGCTGATGGCTTAAGGTTTGCCAGTATTCCAGTGGCCAGCGTTTAGTGTTCCAGACGCTTCCGGGGGCTATAGTCAGATAGTTTCCACCGCTCAAGCCGTTGTTCTTCAACCAGTCATCTGTTTTATGCGATACCTGTCCAGGGATTTTCAGCAGGGGCTCAATATTTTCATGATCGACACCAAAAGGGGCAAGCAGTGATAAATTCCTCGCTGTCTCATGTTTATCCAGGTCACGAAAAACTCTTTTTGTATAAAGGAAAGCGCCGGGAGTTCCGGAAAAACCTGTTCGTTTTGGGATCCCTGCCAGAAATGCTATAAATGAACTTCTGAATGAACGGTGAGGGATTATCGCAAGGTCACATTTAAGACTTTTTACCTGGTTGATCAATTGGAACATCGTGCTGGTTTTATTGTGAGAATTTCTCTTTTTATAGGTAATTAACTTTGAAACAGCCGGGTGGTTTTTCAGTAGTCCCGCCGAACCGGACTCAACTAGTACCGCTATCCTGGTGTCAGGCCATTGAAGATGCATTCTGTTAAGGAGAGGTAAGGTTAGTACCAGGTCACCTAAAAAGGCGGTTTGGATGAGGAGGATTTTTTGTGGATTCAATTTTTCCAGCTTTTATTTTTGTACGGTATATTCCAGCAGACGATCTACTATCCTGTCGACATTGGTTACAATTTCGTTCGCGACTTTACGATAGGTCTCAATATCCATTCCATAAGGATCCTCAATCCCTGGTTCTCCCTCCAGGTTGGTCGAAGGAAATGTTGTTATCAGGTGCATTTTATCGGAATGTTGAGGGAATACAGCATGAAGATCTCCAAGATGATCGGGTGTCATTGCCAGGATAACGTCAGCCCATTCGACCAGGTTGAGTGAAACAGGTCTGCTTAGATGGCCGCTTAAATTTAATCCCATTTCGCGCGTAACCTCGATAGCCTGAAGTGAGGCACGGTTACCAAAGTTTGCAAGAGTACCGGCACTCCTGACAACAAACTTTTTCGGCGCTTTTTCGTTTAATTTTGCCGCGATCATAACTTCAGCCATGGGACTCCGGCAGATATTCCCGCTGCAAACTACCAGGATATTAATTTTTTCTCTTTTTAAGGATTGATCGTTAGTTCTTGTGCGGATTACCTCAGGTCCAGCGGCCGTCCACCTTTTTACTTCCGACGGTTTCCCGGAGAGGGGCTCCAGTTCAAACACTGCCCCGTCTACTTTTTCCATCAGATCGGCCGGGAAATTCTGGCGCGACGTTGCTGGTGGTTCGCCATGAAAATTCGCTGACGTTGAAACAATCAGATCATCCATCGCTGTACATAGAGCACGCAGCAGAGGATGCTTCGGGATACGAATTCCCAGGGTTTTGTCGGCTCCGAGGAGATAAGATGGCACCTTCTCCGAGGCTTGTAAAACCCAGGTGACCGGGCCGGGCCAGGCTTCCACAATCTTCCTGCGATCATTTCCTTCTGGCAACACAACCCAGCGGCCTATATCTACAACAGTTGAAAATAGCACTGTAAAGGGACGATTGATCTCTTTTATCCCTTTGATCTCCCGTAAACGTTTGACAGCTTTTTCGCTTTTCGCATGAACATGCAGTCCATACACGGTATCGGTGGGTAATACCAGGACTTCTCCCTTTTCCAGTCGACGGACTATGTCCCGGACAACATCTGTGGGCACATGTCCATGTTGTAATTCAGCTATTACCATCCTGATACCGTCTTGTTTAAGATGTCCTGTGAAAGCTTGGAAACTGCTTCCTCGATCCCCTTATCACGTTCCGCGCTGCTTCCTCCACTGAATGGATAAATTCCATATCCAGAGAGGTTTTCTTCCCAGACAACCGTTCCCTTAACCCTGTCTTCAAACCTGACCAGCGCTGTTACTGTAATTTTATATTCCTGCACAGTCTCATTGGCGTCATATGTCGAGGGTACATCGCTGATATTTGTAATAACTCCACTGATTATACTGTCCGCGTTTTTTACGTCCGTAATCTTTAGAGAGTTATCACTGCGAAATTCCTCTTCAATCGTATCGAACAGTAGTTCAACTATGCCAAACTCAGCGGTTTGATTTTCGAAGTTCATTATCGCCATCGTCTTCAGGTGACCGGGAACATTACCGCTGAAAGTATAAACACCACACCCGACACAAAGAATAAAAACGGCCGGTAAAATAACCGTGAAAAATTTGATCAATATTTGAATCAGTCTTGTCTCTTTCAATTTCTGAACCTTATCAAGGATTAAAAGTTTCCTGCTATAAATTATATTCCTTAATTTTTCGATACAATGTTCTCTCGCCGATTCCCAGTGCTTTTGCCGCCTTTCGACGGTTACCTCCCATGTCGCTGAGAACCTGTCTTATCTGTTCTCGTTCAAGCTCCTCAAGGGATGGACGGTATACATTATCATCTTCACGATACGCAACCCTTTCCGGTAAGGCAGCGGGATACCGTGCAGCCAGCAAAGCCTGGGCGAGCATCTCCTTAATTTCTGACATCTCACGCCGTAAATCGATCAACATCTGAAGGATGAGTTCATTGTTTACATCTTCTCGTTGAACCGGTGCCAGCACGGGTAAATTAGTATTCAGTTTTCCATCCCTCGGCAGATGATGATAAACCGCCTGAGCATCGATTGGCCCATTCTGCTCAAGTGTTACCAACGTTCCGACAAAATGCCTTAGTTCCCTGCCATTTCCTTTCCACTCGTGATTCTGTATTGCCTCGATGGCATCTTTAAGAAGTCGAGGCCGGGGAATGTTGTTTTCTCGGCAAAATTCTGTCATGAATCTGTCAACAAGGGGAGGAATATCCTCGGGGCGTTCCCTCAATGGCGGTAGATATATCTCTGTTGCTCTTAAGCGGAAATAGAGATCCTGTCGAAAATGACCTCGTTCGACTTCCCTGGCCAGGTCCCTGTTCGTTGCGGCAAGAATCCTGACATCTGCGTTCAGGGCTTTGGTACCGCCTACCCTGTAATACTCTCCACTTTCAAGAGCCCTCAAAACTTTCACCTGCATTGATAACGGCATCTCGCCAACTTCATCAAGGAGCAGTGTCCCACCATGCGCCTGTTCAAAATAACCTTTTCGCTGACGATCAGCCCCGGTAAAACTCCCCCGTTCGTGTCCGAACACTTCGCTTTCAAATAATCCTTCGGGAATCGCGCCACAGTTTACCGGTACAAACGGGGCTTCCCGGCGTGGAGACAGATCGTGGATCAGACGCGCTACTACTTCCTTCCCGGTACCGCTTTCACCACTGATGAGGACAGAAATTTTTGTGCCGGCGACCTGCCTGGCAAGTGTGCGTACTCCGGAAATAATATCGCTCACACCCACAAGGCGATCCAATACACCCAAATTCAACCCACCGGGCGAAACTGTTAGACTGGTATTCTTCTCCGAATTTTGCATAGTCTATATCGTACGATGATCTTAAACATCAATCAACAGGTTATCTACTGTCCAGTATACATTCTCCGCTTCAAAGGGAGCCAGCTCCCCGGGGATATGATTAAAATAAATCTTCCCCACACCCGCCTTTTTCGCCAGGCTTATCGCCTCCACCGGATCAACATGAGTTGCTTCGATTATGAGACCGTCCACATTGGTGATATTATCGCCAAGATCATCAAAAACTGTGATATCCGATGAAAACACCCAGGTTTTATTATTGCGTTGAACAGTCAAGCTGAAACTACCCCCTGAAGATAATGGTAGATGATTATTTAACCAAGATGTCAGAATGTGTCCTGACCTTAATTCAAATTGTGATTCATAAAGATCAATAAATTCAATAGTAAATGGCAATTTTTCAATATCCAGTTGTACTATTTTTAACCATGCCCTGATCGCACTGTTCAATATATGCGGTCCCAGTATTTCCAGGGGTTCCTGCCTGTTTTCAAGTTTCCACCCCTGAAGTAGCATTGGAAGCCCGCCTATGTGATCAGAATGTGCGTGCGTTAAAACTATAGTGACTATCTCCTGGTACCATTTGTCAGATTCACGAATACGACGGGAAACACCCTCCCCGGCATCAATTAATAACCCACCAACCTTACCCTCAACCAACGTTGCACTATACATCCTGTGCGGATCTGGATCGCCCGAACCGGTACCAAGAAATCTTATTTTCATTTTCAATCCATTGAGTTTTCAAAGATTTCTACGATTTTTGAAGGACACAAAAAGGTAACCAACAATTTTAATTCCCGGAAACACGATTGGGCAAGAGACTGGTAGAAATAACCTGAATATACTTTATGGTTACCGGATCATTGCGAGAAAAAAAATCACAAGATTATTATGCTCTTGTGATTCGATACATCTATTTGAATAATAGTTGCTTACAACAGGATGTTATAATACTAACTACTTTATCAATTCCTTCATAGATACTTCAACCGAGAAACTCATGTCTTCCATTACAAACGGAATAACAACAACAGGTATATCAACTTTGTGGCTTATCAGGTGATCCTTACCAACTACAACCGAAGGGATCGAGATATGAAAAGATAAATCTTCCTCGGAAAAAATGGTCTTAGCTCCACCTGCTACTATATTTGTCAACTCACCGATCAAGTCCTGTACTTCACGTGATAACCGTGAGGTCGTTTCCCCGGTAACTAAACTGAAAGCTTTTAGAGCTGTTCTTTCATCGAAACTTAAAGCAACTGAGCCCGTTACCTGTTTTTCAGCAAATCCCACAATTCCGGTAATATCGCCCTGGGTTAGACGATTTTCCTTCAGAAATGGTGCTTTTCTTTCGGGGGTAAGACCAAGCATCATTTCCATGGTATTCACAACTGAACTGATAAAAGGGTTTATAAATTTCACTTCCATTTAAATCTCCAGGAATTTATTTCCTCAGGCATTAAGGAATGTTTCAACTTTCTCCAGCAGAGTAGCTTTTGTAAACGGTTTAACTATGTAATCGTTTACTCCCTCTTTCAACGCTGAAAGAACTTCACCTTTCGCGCCTTCAGTAGTCACCATAACAATGGGAACCGATCCGAAAACGGAATTCTGCCTGATTTCTTTAACTAGGCTCAATCCATCCATAACCGGCATATTCCAATCGGTAAGCACAAGTTTGACATTGTTCATTTTACCAAGTGCTTCCACACCATTACCGGCCTCAACAATATCTTCATAACCTGAGGATTTCAGGTTATTAACGATGATACGACGCATTGTTATTGAATCATCGACTACAAGAATTCGCATTTTGCGACTCCTTTACTAATATTTTCAAGAACTTCAACCTTGAATAAAATAATCACCCGATATCGTCACTTTCAGTACTTCTTCCTGTACCATAAAGTCCCAGGACTTGGCGTTACCCGGAACGGACGGCACGTTACCGTGTCCAGTTTCAGGCAATCCAAGCTCAAATCGCTGATCCGGAGGAAGATAGCTGTTCAGGAATCTTCCGGCAATTGTATTTATCAGTTCAGCCAGGGTGTCAAATACCATTTCCCTTGGCAATTCTTCCGGTTCATCGGCAAACAGATCGTCGCCAGGTCCATGTATAGCTTCAGCTATCAATTTTGCCCCTTCATTCCCAACAAGGATCATCACGAATCCTTCGTGAGGACTGAGAAGATTCAGCTTAGCCCAATATGGATCGGCACCAACAGGGACCTCCGGTTCATCCTCAGGGATAGCCTGCTCAAAAGCCATATTCTCCAACGTTATGGCGACAGCCGAGGCTATCGCACCCTGGGTATTTAACCTGTTTTCCTGCTCTTCCATTTTAAGTCCTTTTAACTATTGCTGCACCTGTTGAAGAACACCGGCGATCACAGCTGGCGAAACAGGTTTACTAAGTACTTTCAAAGCACCCTTTTCCAGCAATTCAGCTTCCATCGCTTCATTCTTTGAACTCGTAATCATGACTACCGGAATTGATTCAAGATCAGCATCAGATTTAATGGAATCCAGCAATTCTGAACCGTCCATCTCAGGCATGTTCAAATCGCTGATAATGAGGTCAACTTCATTCTCCCTGGCTAGCTCTAACGCCTCCCTGCCATTAACGCCTTCAAGAAACGTCGCTTCATGTAAACCCGCAATTTCAAAGCAACGGCGGATCACCATCCTTGCCGTCGCCGAATCATCCGCTAAAATAACTGTACTAACCATTCTTATGCCTCGCCATCCGCTGCAATGGATTTTTTAACCGCATCATACTCTTCTTCAACTGTTAAAAGAATCTTGTCAAGATCCTTCATCTTCAAATTGAAGTGTTCATCATACTTGCTGTCAATATTATATGCCATAGTATCTGCACCGGTACCTGTACCACCCATCATGGCGATCAAATCGCCCATGTGTACAGCATAGACTAAATTGGCATTTTCAGGTTTCGAGCCAGATGGGTCATGATGGTAGAGAATCACATCGCATAAGCGGTCAGGTAGTTTCCAGGCTTCTGCAAGCGCAAATCCGACCGCGTTATGATCCATTCCTACAAGTTCTCTCTCCGCTTCTCTGAAATCCGTAACTTTGCCCTGATCATATAATTCAGTCAATTGATCAGCCTTGGCACCGATTGAGCTGGATATTACGGTTTTTCCAATATCATGAAGTAATCCTGCCGTAAAAGCTTCATCGGCGGACATCTCCTGGCGTGCATAATGGGTCATTTCACGAGCGGCGATAGCTGTCCTTAATGAGTGATCCCATAATGCTCCCGGTGAAGCAGCATACCCTTTCAACTCCTTCTCGAATATGTCTGAAGCGGTTGTACTGACAGCTATCCCTACAACCATTTTTTCGCCTAGTTGCATAATCGCACGAGACAAAGATGTTATTTCCACGCGTCGTGCAAACGCGGCAGAGTTGGCGATCCTCAATACTCTCGCGGTAAGCGCGGCATCTGAAGATACAATTTTTGCCATTTCATCGAGGGAATGGTTCTCGTCACCCATTATTTCGATTATCCTGAGAACCACGGCGGGGAGCGGTGGTAAATCTTCGATATTTTTAATCAGTTCCTGTGGAAGTTTTACAGTTCCCATTCTCCCCTCCCTGGCGAGGATACTACTACTCGTCCATTACTGATATTCGCAGTCAGGGTCCGGCTGTATTGACCTCCAACATCTTCGTTAACAGCACCCAGCTTGTACTTCCAGAGTATTTTCCTCACAGCAAGAATGTTGCGCTTTCCAATATTAAAAACATTATTTGAGTCCATGATGCTGGCGCCACCAGCAAGCTTCACGACAAGATCCTTGCTGCTTGTTACACCCAGTTTTTTCATTTCTTTCAAAATTGATGGAATTCCAGTGTCAGCAAACGTACCCGGTTTTTCCTCTGCGCGCTTCTTATTAATATCCGATTCAGGGAGAGCAACATGCAGCAATCCCACAGCTTTCTGGCGCGGTGCAAGTATAACCACTCCGACACATGATCCCAATCCTATGGTGCGAATGACGTCGTCGGCCTTGTTAGATGCCGCGAATTCACCAACACCTACATAGATTACCCCCATCAGGCGGTCTCCGAAAACAATCTTATTACGCTGTCAGCAATTTTATTAAGAGGAACCAAACGCTCAGCCCCTCCCCGATTATAAGCTTCCTTTGGCATGCCAAATACAACAGAGCTGGCTTCATCCTGAGCCAAAGTATTTGCGCCTGACTTTCTCATATCCACCATAGCGTCTGCGCCATCTGCTCCCATACCCGTCAACATCACTCCAACTGCATTTGATCCAACATGCTCTGCTACTGATTTGAAAAGTACTTCAACAGAAGGCATATGTCCATTGATTTTTTCACCCTGCGAACAATGTACTCTGTATTCTCCCCCGCTACGGCGCACCTTCATATGGTAATCCCCGGGCGCAATCAGCACCTGGCCAGTCATCACCCTGTCACCACTACTTGCCTCTTTAACACTCATCGCACATTCTTCATCCAGGCGTTGCGCGAACATTTTTGTAAAACCAGACGGCATATGCTGGACTATCACAACTCCCGGCATGGTTTGAGGAAATTCGGAAATAACACGTCGTATTGCAACTGTTCCCCCTGTTGAAGCGCCAATTGCAATGACTTTGTCTGTTGATTCAGCCAAAGCCCTGTTAACCTCATCAGTGTGAACTCTCTTTTCGCCCTTCTCCCGCTTCCAATGACTGACATTCGCGTTGGACACCGCTTTAACCTTGGTACGCAATTCAGCAAGCATCTCGTTTAACCCGCGAGCTACATCGGTACTCGGTTTGGTGACAAAATCAACGGCCCCGGCATCCAGGGCATCAATCGTTATCTGTTTTCCCCGCTGTGTTAATGCACTGACCATCAATACAGGTAGCGGATATTGCGGCATCAGGCGGCGTAAGAATTCTACGCCGTCCATCCGGGGCATTTCAACATCCAGTGTTAAAACATCCGGTTTATGTTCAACTATTTTGTCCCTGGCGATGTAGGGATTTGCTGCAGTATCAACAACTTCTATATCAGGATCGAGATCGAGTCCCTGTGCAAGTATCTGTCGCACGAGCGCTGAATCATCAACAACCAAAACTCGAACCTTCTTTTTCATTATTAATCCTTCTTATAAACCGCTGGTTGAATATAATTGAATGGTGTATCCATTCGACCTAAAGTTTCGGAGTGACCGATAAACAGGTAACCACCATCAATCATGCAATTGTGATACCTTTGTACAAGCGCCTTACGTGTGGGCTGGTCAAAGTAGATCATAACATTTCGACAGAAAATTACGTCAAATTTTCCTTTAAACGGGTATGATTCCCGGATCAGGTTTAGTTTTCGAAAAGTTATAATATCCTGGATATTTTTCTTGACTTTGAACGAATTTTCATCGATACGTGTGAAATAGCTGTTCAAGAGAAGCTTTGGGAGTTTAGTGACGTTGTCAGCCTCATATATACCCCTGACAGCCTTTTCCAGCGCTGTTGTTGAGATATCAGTTGACAGGATCTTCGCATCCCACAAGCTTATTTTTTTCTTGAAGAACTCATGGATCAGCATAGCTATCATATAGGATTCTTCTCCGGAGGAACATCCGGCTATCCATATACGAAGCTTCTTTTCATTGATTGAATCTTTGTATTGCAATAATTCAGGAAGAACTCGCTGGGAAAAGAAATTGAAATGATCACTTTCGCGGTAAAAGAAGGTGTGATTGGTAGAAATCTTGTCAATCAATTCAGTGATTCGACCACCAGACTTATCAGCGAGGACCCAGTCATAATATTCCTGAAATGAAGTAAACTTGTTCTTTTTAAGTAAGCTATTAAGACGTCCAACAATCAAAGATCGTTTCTGTTCGGTCAGGTTTACTCCAAACCTGTTGTAGATTAGATCACGAATTAACTTGTATTCATGATCTTTGAGCTTTGTTAAACTAAAATTCAAAATTCACACTCACTGAATATATCAATCAAACAATTATTTATAATGTTATATTATAAATTCTTCACTTTCCTGAATCGATTAATTCACCCTTGTAAAACCAGTCGGTTTCTCTGATTTTGTTTACCCTGGCAACAATCACTTCCCCGGTAAAGGTATTAAACACAACCTTCCGTCCCATTGTACCACCAACATCCCGGCTCGTGATGGGAATATTATATCCATTCAGGAGGTTTTCTGCTTCCCTGATATTATCCTGCCCGATCTGAATCTGTTCCTTTGATGAGCCCTGGGGTGCAGCTCCTCCATATAGCTGGGCCTCAAGATCAGAAACGGGGCACCCTCGATTTGCAAACATCCTGATTAATTGCATTGTCGCCGGGTAGGCGTAAAGTGAAGTTGGTGATTCACTGGGAGGCAGATAGTGATAGATAAAATGATTCATACCACCCAGTTTGTTCCTGCGATTATACAGGGATATTGCCACACTCGAGCCTAAAACCGTCAATATCATTGTTGGTTTTACAGCAAAAAAAATAAAGCCCGGCCTGAGGAAATAGTTCACTGTACACCTGGTAGAAAAAAGTAAAACAGATAAAAACCAATTGATTTAAGGTCATTCCATTTACTGCTTGACGGCATTGTCCAATTGTTCAAATTCTTCTTCGAATAACAATTTTCTTACATTAAGCAGGATTTTTACAGCTTCATCTACCTTCCCCAATCCCTGGATAAAACGACTGCCTGAACCCTTTTGCACACTGGGAGGTGGTTCGATGTTCTTTTCTGCAATATCCAGAACTTCAGATACCGAATCGACTATCAATCCAACAGGTTTTTCCTTGATATTTACAACTACGATACATGTTCGCTCATCATAGTCACGTTCTTCCATGCTGAAACGTAAACGAACATCTATTACCGGTACCACCTTGCCACGGAGATTAATCACACCCTTGACAAATTCAGGAACATCAGGAAGATCTGTGATGCTTTGAATTCCTATAATTTCAGTGACATAACGAATCTCAATTCCGTACTCTTCCTGACCAATATTAAACGTCAGGTATTTTCCCATAAGGGAGTCTTCATCCTGACCCATCTCAAGATTCATGTTCTCAAGATTTACGGAATCACTCATTTTATCATCCCCTTTCTTCCTCTATCATGTTTTCAAACGATTTCGAATCATCCTGTACAGTTTCCATCAAGCCCGCAATATCTATTATCAGGCTTATTGTTCCATCTCCAAGTATAGTGCAACCCGATACACCCGGTATATGGCCAATATAGTCTGAAAGTCCCTTAATAACGATCTGTTGTTGGTCGACCATTTCATCAACAAAGAGGCAGACATAATTACTATCACTGCCAACTACAACAAGGATACCGTCTTTTAATTCCTGCGCATCAGATTTCATTCCAAACAATTCTGCCAGCCGTACAACAGGAATCATTGAACCTCGAATTTTGATGACCTCCTGCCCATCCATGGTGTTGGTAACATCTTCCGGCTTGGCCTGGACAGATTCATTAATAGCGACTAGAGGTATTGTGTATAGTACTTTACCTATACGAACAATCATCCCATCAATGATTGCCAACGTAAGCGGAATCCTTAGTACGACTGTGGTTCCTTCCCCTTCAGCGCTACGTATATCTACTTTGCCACGGACTTTCTCGATGTTTTTCTTGACCACGTCCATCCCAACACCACGACCGGAAACATCCGTTATCTTTTCAGCGGTGGAAAAACCCGGATGGAATATAAACTGCCATACATCTTCATCTTTAAGATCAGAGCCGTCACCCTTGATGATATTGCGCTCGATTGCACGCTGAATGATCTTTTCCCGGTTTAATCCGCGCCCATCGTCCCGGATTTCGATCCATACTTCCCCGCCAACATACTTCGCTTCGAGAACAACCGTACCTACTTCAGGCTTACCATTTCCCTTTCTCTCCGCGGGTGGTTCCAAACCGTGATCTATAGAATTCCGGATAATGTGAACCAGGGGATCGACGATATGCTCAATTACCGTTTTATCCACCTCAGTGGCCTCACCAAGCAATTCCAGCTCGGCTTTTTTCCCTGCTTTCTGAGAAACATCGCGAACCAGTCTCATCATTCTACGGAACGTACCTGATATCGGAACCATTCGAATGGAGGTTGAAACATCCTGCAGGTCACGCGTTATTTTCTCCAATTGTCGTACCGATTTTTCAAATCTTTCCATTGGAAAATCTACCTGCATCAGGTCAGGATTCTTTACCACCATAACTTCCACGATCACTAACTCCCCTACCAGATCCAGGAGCGCATCAAGTTTTTCAACGTCAACTCGAACAGAATTACGTTGTGCTGATCTTTTCAAGACGGTTCCTGATGGATCAGAATTGCGTAACATTTCCGGGGTAACTTCTTCCTCGGCCTGTTCATCTTTAGCAGGTTCTTTTTTGGCGGGTTTTTTCTCTGCTTCTGGTTCAGATTTTTTAACTTTTTCCTTCTTATCTTTCTCCTGTTCGGATTTTTCCTTTGCTTTCTTCTTTTTCTTTTCCTTCTTTTCCTTCTTCTTCTCAGGTTCTTTCTTCTCTTCAAATTTTTTCTTTGATGGTTCTTTTTTCTTCTCTTTTTTTACCTTGCTTTTCTTCTCCTTGACTTCTTTCGATTTCGGAATCCTATCGATCGCATCCTCCAGGAGATTCAACAGCCCTGGCGCGGCTGGTATATTCGGATCTTTTCCGGCACGAAGACTTTCGAGCCCTCCACGGAGAAAATCAATTATCTCCAGTAGTAAGGTTAAAAGATTGCCCTCAGGCTTGATCTCCCCTTCACGGAATATATCCAGAGCGTTTTCTGCCTTGTGGCTAAGCTTTTCCAGATCGGAGTATCCCAGGAATGCAGCGTTGCCTTTAAAACTGTGAAAAGAACGAAAGGCTTCGCCGATATGTTCTGTATTACTGGAATCCTTTTCCAGGTTCAATAACGCTTCTTCAGCTGTCTCTAAAAGTTCATCCGCTTCGTTGGTAAAAGAAGCCACCATTTCCGGTGTAACGGTCAGTTGAAGTAAATCAAGTGCAGCAAGTTCTTCAGTTTTTTCTTCAACTTCAGGCTCACTTTCAACTATTATATCCTCGTCATCTGCCGTATCATCCGTACCATTTTCCAGGGCATCTACGGCAGCTTGCAAGGTTTTTCGCAGTTCTGCGGACTCAGAGTCAAAGCCCTTATCAGTACCTTCCTGTTCAATATTATCCAGTAACATGCTGATAAAATCGCATGTACGATTCATCAGATCGATATGAGAACTTTCCAGGTTTCCTGCGCCTTTACGGAACAAATCCAGAAGTGTTTCAGCAACATGAGTTACTTCGCTGATCGTGTGAAGATCAAGAAAACCGGCTCCTCCTTTCAAGGAGTGGAACAGACGAAATACTGTATTCAGTGTCTCGAGATCTATTGTTCCTGAAGTTGTCGCCACCTTTTCCATATCGATGAGGAGTGGTTCAACTTCGTCGAGCATTTCCCGGCCTTCATCGATAAAACCGAGAAGTATCTCATGTTGTTCATCTTGAAAACTGGACTTTTCCTGCACATCACCCTCCAACCTTGAAAATTGAAGTGAACAGTTAATCTAATAACAGCAAAGTCTTATTCGGATAGTGTCAAAATATCCCTAATCAACGTCATATATTTAACGATGTAGAAACCAGTTTAAACGATATCCAGACTATTATCTTTCGACTATATTGCGCATGACAATATCTTCAGCAACGTTTAAAATTCTGGTAAAAATTGTCCCCGGATTTTACCACTCTTGAGCTTGAATCTATTTTGTAGCAGGCAGAACTTATTAATAATATTAACATTAAATCTTCTAACCATTCAAGATTCAAGTGTAATTAGCTTCAACCGCAAAAAAATCAACTTTGCTCATTTGGAAGCTATTGACAACTGTTTTGCATGTCAAGGGGAGCAATACTTAAATAGTTTTCTCCGCTCAATTAAGTGCTGAATTAATGGAAACATGCATATCGTAAATACAGTAAAACCAAAAAACGACAAACGCTTACAACAGCGTCCAATTCAAAGAGCTGTTAAAATTCGGAGTCCTATACTATTTTAATCGGAATAGAAAGGCAATTACTATAGTGTAGCACCTACACCAACATACAGCCTGAACTTGGAGTCGGGTGAGAAAGCTACATCAAAATGGGCTACAAGATCGGGCAGTACTATAAAGCGGAAGCCACCACCATATCCATATCGTGATTGTTTCCAGCCAAACTCAGGATCGCCAACAGCTCCAAGATCGAAAAAGCTTACCAGCTCAACTTCATAATATAATGGAAGCATTTTACGAAAAGCAGGAAGTGTCCATTTCGCCGGCCAGGATCTTTTGCCTGAAATTGTCCAATGTAATTGTGTACGGCTGGCAAGAACGCGCCGTCCAAATTCTCTCTGGCTTGGATGACCACGCACTGTTGCCTCTCCGCCGATGTGATTACGGACCGGGGGAGGGCTTTCATACTGGTAGTTATAAAAACCACGCTGGTAAACACGAAGATTTGAACTGACAGGCTGAGCAATCGCTGCATGAAAATCTGAAGCGAAGTCAAGTTTCCTGTCACGCCAGAGATGATATCCTGCCTGCCCAACACGAAAAGCTGATTCGAGAACTATTCCACGTTTCGGTCGATACGGACTGGTCGTACTCCACCGTAAACGAAATCCTCCCAGGACTGTTTCACCATTCAGATACCTGGAATCATCAACAATTCCCTGGAAATCTTCATCATGACGAATGTTCCTTGCCCGTGAATGATCCAGTTCAATGTCCGGCCCAACTTCCAATGAACCAATTATGTGATATAACCAGGTAAGATTCAATTCTACCCGGTCAACATCAGCACGGGCGATGACATCCGGATCACCGACAGGATCATATAGAGGTTGACGTGTCCTCCGATAGGCAATATCACCCCCAAGACGTCCGCCGTAAAACGGAACCTCACCATTAATTTTCATAACACGCTTGTTCTGCGTTGTATAGTACATACTGGGGTAAATAAGAAAATCTGGTGGTCTTGCCAATCCTGCCATGACACCCAGAATAATTCCTTCATCCGAGGAAAGGCCAAATAGAGGTGAAAAAATATACTGTTTACGATTTTCAGAAGGTTGATTAATACCTGTTGAATCAGCCGCAATTGATGAGGAAATAATAAATGTGAGGAAGATAGTTGTTATACCTGGACGGAAAATCTTTAGCAATGTGTATCCTGTTGAGACTGAAATCATTTTAATTAAATGGCTCGGGTTTTCTACAGGTTTAGTCTAATTAATGTAAAATCTAAACGATGGCGTTTACGCAATCAAGTTAGGAATTAAATCATGTTGGCTCTTAATTGCATTCACTTAAAGATACTCCAAAACTGCCCTGACACATTCAGGCTCTAAAAGTACGTCTTCAAAACTAAATAAAGAGAAAACCCGGGATATCCCGGGTTTTTCTTATATGAATAAAAACAGCTTTATTCCTTCTTCTCTTCCTCGTCTTTACCCTCTTCAGGTTCAGGGGAATCGGCTGATTCTTCAGCAGGGGCTTCTTCCTTGGCTGCCTTTTTCTCCTTGGCAGGCTTCTCTTCAGGTGCAGCTTCTTTCTCTTCTGCCGCAGGCTCTTCAGCCTTAACCTCTTCAGCAGGTTTCTCTTCTTTCTTTTCCTTCTTGGGAGCTGCTTTTTTCTCTGCCTTCTTCTCTTCCTTCGGCTCTTCCGCCGGTGCTTCTTCCGCCTTGGCTTCCGCTTTCGGTTCTTCCTTTTCTTCAGCAGGTTTTTCCGTGGCTTCAGCCTTCTCTTCTACCTTTTCCTCAACCGCATCTTCCTTAGCTTCCTCAGACTTTACCTCTTCAGCCGGGGTTTCTTCAACAGCTTCTTTTACATCAGTGGTTTCAGTCTCCGGTGTTTCAGCAGCCTTTTCTTCCACAGCTTCGACAGCTTCTTTTTCCTCAACCACAGCCGGGGCTTCTACCTTGGCAGGAGCAGCTTTCTTCTTCGCAGCAGCCTTTTTCTTCTTTTTGCCGGTATCGTCCGCAGCAAATCCAACCAGCTCGAGGATAGCCATCGGGGCATTATCACCCAGGCGGTTATCGAGGCGGATGATACGGGTATATCCACCGTTACGGTCGCGATATTTCGGGCCGATTGTATCAAAAAGCTCTTTGACAACAACCTTGTTGGTAATTTTCCTCAAAACATGACGTCTTGCGGAAAGATCTCCACGCCTGGCAAAAGTGATCAAACGTTCCGCGTAGGAACGGGCTGCGCGTGCTTTTGGCAATGTTGTTGTTATTTTCTTATGAGTAAATAGGGCTCCCGCAAGATTGGCAAGCATGGCTTTACGATGCGATGCCGTACGGTTAAGGCCTACATTATGTTTACGGTGCCGCACAATGGACTCCCAATGCTACGATATTGTCTCCTCGGGATTAACTTCTCCGAGATACTTATTTATATCCATCCCGAACTCGAGTCCCTTCAACTGGAGAACCTCTGATAGTTCGAGATATGACTTACGACCAAAATTCTTAAACTTGAGAAGATCATCCTCGCTGAACCGTACCAGGTCGGCGATAGTATGAATCTGTGCTTCTCTCAGGCAATTCGCGCTGCGAACGCTCAGATCGAGTGCCTTGACAGGCTGCTTGAGCAATTTACGGACACGAAGAACCTCTTCATCAATCTCCTGCTCCTGCTCTTCTTCAACGGATGTATCAAAGTTGATAAAGAGCTGGATATGATCACGAAGGATACGCGCTGCCTGTGACAATGCATCGTCCGGTGTGATACTTCCATCCGTCCAGATTTCCAGGATCAGCTTTTCGTAGTCCGTACGCTGACCTACACGTGTATTCTCAACGTTATAGGTAACGTTACGTACCGGGCTGAAAATGGAATCGATGGGGATAGTACCGATCGATGTCTCAGGATCACGGTTTTCTTCAGCAGTGATATATCCACGTCCACGACGAATGGTAAGCTCTACGTTAAATTCTGCTTCGTCATTCAAGGTGGCAATGTGGTGCTCAGGATTTAATACTTCAAAATCTGTATTGTTTTTCTGCAGTTCGGCGGCTGTCCATTCACCCGGGCCTTTGATCTGCAGGATAACCTTTGCCGGACGCTTGTTGAGCAGTTTGAGCCGTACTTCCTTAAGGTTAAGGACTATTTCAGCAATATCTTCAGTAACGCCGCGGATTGTGCTGAATTCGTGCAACACTGATGGATCAGCATCAAACCTGATGGAAGTTATTGAAGCGCCCTGCAGGCTGGCTAATAGTACACGACGTAATGAGTTACCGACTGTGACGCCAAAACCGCGTTCAAGCGGGTGGACAAAAAACTTGCCATAAGTAGCACAATAAGTGCCCTCATCAAGTTCTATCATCTCCGGCATCTGAAAATTCAGAGTGCTCACGTGAAATCTCCGTAGCTAACCAGGTCCGTTATTTGGAGTAAAGCTCCACAACAGCTTGCTCGTTAAAATCTTCCGGAACGTCTAAACGCTGAGGAACCTCTTTTAAACGTCCGGCGAGCTTTGCCTTGTCCAGCTCGAGATATGTTACCACACTGCCTTCACGAACGCTGCGGAGGCTGTCATGGATTAACTCGAGACGTTTTGATTTGTCTTTGACGTGAACGATATCACCCGGACGCAGGGTAAACGATGGAATGTTTACATTCCGGCCGTTGACCATAATGTGGCGATGACTCACCAGCTGGCGTGCCGAGGGCAAAGTTGGCGCAAATCCAAGACGATAAACTACCATGTCAAGGCGGCGTTCAAGCAGGCTGATAAGGTTTTCACCTGTATGCCCTTTCGCCCGGGCAGCTTTCTCGTATGTATTACGGAACTGTTTTTCAAGAAGATTATAAGTGAAACGAATCTTCTGTTTTTCCAGCAACTGTGTTGCGTACTCGGAAGCCTTGCGTCTTCTCCCCTGGCCATGTTCGCCTGGAGGATAGGGCTTCCTCTCGAGTGCCGACTTTCCGCGACGGTGACGTTCACCCTTGAGGTGAAGCCGGACACCGAGTCGTCGGCTGATTTTTTCTGTTGGGCCTGTGTAGCGGGCCATCTTTTATCCTTTCAGAACAGAGAAGTCAAACAATCTTTTACACACGGCGCCGTTTTTTCGGACGGCAGCCATTATGAGGTAACGGGGTTACGTCACGGATACCGGAAATGTGTAATCCAGCAGCCTGGAGGGCGCGAATTGCCGCTTCACGTCCCGCTCCCGGACCCTTCACATTTACCTGAACCTTGCGTAAACCAAGATCCATTGCCTGCTTGGCGCATGTTGTTGCCGCCTGAGTAGCTGCAAACGGTGTGTTCTTACGGGATCCCTTGAATCCCACACGACCTGCTGAAGACCAGGCAATCACATTGCCGTAATTATCAGCAAGAGTAATGATCGTGTTATTGAAGCTGGCCTTAATAAAAGCCATGCCGTTCGCATCGACCTTCTCTTTTTTCTTCGTCGTCCTTTTTTTAGGAGTCGCCATCTCTTACATCCTTGTTAGGGTCTTACTTCCTGCGAATCTGACCCTTTTTCTTCCCTTTACGTGTACGGGCATTATTCTTCGTGTTCTGACCACGTACAGGTAATCCACGACGGTGCCGCATTCCCCTGTAACAACCTATATCCATCAAACGTTTAATGTTCATCTGGATTTCAGTACGAAGTGGTCCTTCCACTTTGTGATTTGCATTAATTTCTTCGCGAATTGCGCGAACTTCCTGGTCGGAAAGATCTTTAAGCTTCCGTCCACCATCCAGATCGCAGGCTGTGCAGATCTGGATCGCCTTCGTACGTCCAATTCCAAAGATATAGGTTAATGCAATATCCGTACGCTTTTCACGTGGGAGATCGACCCCAGCGATACGTGCCATTCTTTACCCCTGACGCTGCTTATGCTTCGGGTTCTTGCAGATCACGCGCACAACACCGCGGCGCTTGATGATCTTGCAATGTTCACACATTTTTCTAACTGATGAGCGGACTTTCATCGGTCTGCTCCTTCTTTCACTAACTCACATTCGTGAGAAATTACTTATACCTGTATGTGATTCGTCCACGGGACAAATCATACGGACTCAGCTCCACTGTGACCTTGTCGCCGGGCAGGATACGGATATAATGCATCCGCATCTTTCCCGAAATATGTGCCAGCACACGATGTCCACCTTCCAGCTCCACCGAAAACGTGGCGTTGGGAAGAGTTTCAATTATTGTGCCGTCCATCTTGATAGTTTCCTCTTTGGCCAAGGAAGCTTCCTCCTGCTTAGTTATGGATCCAGTGTAAGGACACGAGGTCCATTTGCAGTTATCGCAACAGTATGCTCAAAATGAGCCGACGGTTTCCGGTCGGCAGTTACTACCGTCCAGCCGTCTTCAAGCACTACGACCTTGTAAGTACCCAGGTTGATCATCGGTTCAATAGCTAAAACCATTCCCTCGCGGAGTTTCAAGCCACGTCCCTTTTGACCATAGTTGGGAACTTGTGGTTCTTCGTGCAAATCCCTGCCGATGCCATGCCCGACCAGGTCCCTGACTACCGAAAATCCTCTTGTCTCAACATAATCCTGGACAGTATGCCCAATGTTGGACAGGTAACCTCCGGCAACAACATTTTCCCTGATAGTCAGTTCCAGCGAATCCCTGGTTGCGTGTACCAACTCCATAACCCGGGTATCTACCGAATCCCCAACAGGGAATGTCCTGGCTGCATCTCCGTACCAACCCTCGATCTGGACTCCGATATCGATGCTGACTACCTGTCCATCAGATAAAGGCTCTTCGGACGGAATCCCATGCACAACCTGTTCGTCAACGGACATACAACAGGCTGACGGGAATGGGGGGGCTCCCGGTGGTCCGGGAAATCCCTTAAATGCCGCACGGCCATTCTGCTTTTCAATGTACAATTCTACCGCGGCGTTAATTTCCGCAGTACTTACCCCAGGCTTGACCATCTCGCCAGCCAAGGCAAGACATTCGGCAACGATCCTGTTCGGACGTGCCATTTTTTCTATCTCTTCGGGCGATTTTAATCTAATCATAGCCTATAAGGCTGTATCCACCCTGTTACGTACTTCGTCAACTGGCCCATCGCCATCAACCTGGGCAAGGTTACCCGCCTCTGAATAATAAGCGGATAGCGGAGCAGTCTGATCGTGATATACTTTTAACCGGTTCCTGATAACCTCTTCGCGGTCATCATCACGGAGAATCAATGAAGTGCCGTCGTCATC